>NZ_JBHWZS010000009.1:0-72502 GCF_042728155.1 Streptomyces sp. NPDC060209 | reverse complement strand
GAGTTGGTCCTTGTAACCGAGCACGGTGACGCCCATCAACGTGCTGGGGACGTCATGGTCAGCGAACGAGTCCCGGACAACCTGCCAGGCGGCCACCAGGTCCTCCCGCCGGGCCGATGCGACGAGAATCCGTGTGCTAATGACGTCCTGGAGCGACGCGCCTGAGGCAGTAAGAGCGGCCTGCATATTCTCGATGGCTTTCGCCGCTTGGCCCGCGTAGTCCCCGATCGCTGCTGTGGAGCCGTCATCGTTCAGCGGACACGCGCCTGCAAGGAAGATCAGGCGTGACTCGGCGGGCGCCGTGGCCGCGTAGGCGTACTCGGCGACGTCGGACAGGGCGGTGGAGCGGATCAAAGTGATGGCACGAGCCACGGTCGTGGGGTCCTTTCCCCTCGGGGGTTCAGCGCGGACATCCTGTCAACGGGCAGTTGGCTGCCGCCTTCCCTTTTCTCACCGCCCCGCGAGAACGCCGTCACTTCTGCTCGACATTCACGAACCGCATGATCACCAACTGACTCCGGAACCAGTCGACAAACGCTGTTCCTAGACATCAACGAAGCCATCAGCGGTGAACTCCGAGGCGCGGGTCTCCGTGAACGTGCCGCTTCGTTGAGGGCGTACGGTCCAGGAGATGGTCCAGGTCCAGGTGACGGTCCAGGTCGCGGTCGCGGTGCCTGGTATCGGCCGCCCGGCTCTTCGTAGGAGGGCCGCTCGTAGAGGTGCCCGCAGTCCGGGAAGGGGCGCCACCCCGCGACTTGGTGAAGGGGGTTCCGGGGCCGCAACAGGACCGGTAGGGCGCGAGCGATTGCTGATGCGGTCCCACCCGGCTCCGAGGTTCAGAGGCATTCAGTCAGCAGCACTCGCGGCTCGCAGGTGCCGTGACTAAACCCGATGGTGCTCAGGCCTACTTATTGTCGATTCTTCCAGTGAACTCCAAAATTGTGGCCGCGAGTGCTTCAGGAGCTTCCTGCGCGATGAGGTGGCCGACCCCCTCAAGATGCACCGCGGTGACCTCGCCGACGGTCACCTGACGGAAGGTCATCTCGGTGATCCTTCCATGGCCGGCACCCTCAACGGTGAGTACCGGGACGGCGATCGGGTGTGACTCGGCCAGAGCCTTGGTTGCGCCTTCGTCGGAGAAGAGGCCTCGGTAAAGACCCTCCGTACCTCGCCAGGCGTTCGGGCGCGCGTAGCTTCGAACGAACTCGTCGACGTCGCTTTCGCCAATGGAACCCTCCGTCCCGTTCATCAGCGGGAAGGCCCAGTCGGCCAGGAGCTCGCGCTCATGGCCCGGAAGGAGCATTCCGGGTATGCCCGGAGCGCCAAGGAATCCGACGTGCCAAGAACCGTGGTTGTTCACGTCGGCAAGAGCCTCGAATCCGAAACCGGCCAGGGCCGTCTCGATTCCGATGAAGCTGATGACGTCCTCGGGGCGCGTTGCCGCGAAGCGGAAGCCTGTGCCGCCGCTGATGTCCTGGCAAAGGATGTGAACGGGACCCGCGCCGATGTGCTCGACGAGATGGTGCAGGTCCTCGGCTGCGACCGCCTCGCCGTACTCGGTGTCGGCGTTGCTGGAGTCGCCGAACCCGCGGAGGTCGAGGGCGAAGACCCGGTGAGCCTGCGCGAGCAGCGGAATCAGCTTGCGGAACGCCCACCAAGTCTCCGGCCAGCCGTGCACCAGCAGGATCGGAGAGCCGTTGGTGCCGGCGGAGACGTAGTGCAGTTGCGTTCCGTTGACGTCGGCGAGGTGATGCGTGACGCCGGGAAGGGTCGCGCCGGAGGGCGTGGTTGTGGTCACGAGAAGCTCCCAAATAGGCAACCTGGTTGCCAATCAAGGTAGGCAACCAGGTTGCCCTTGTCAAAGGTGGCCGTATGCTGGCCGCATGTCCAGATCAGGCGCCGATCTCGCCCTGCTCCTGCTCGCCGGCTTCCGCACTTTGGCGGATCGAGCCACCGCCGAGCTCGCCGAGCGCGGGTACGAGGACGTACGGCCGGTGCACGACTTTGCTCTCCACTCGATTTTGTCCGGCGCCGACAGCGCTTCCGAACTCGCCCGCAGAATGTCGGTGACAAGACAAGCAGCCGCGAAGACAATCGCCGCACTGGAGGAACGCAATTACGTAGCGCGCCAACCTGATTCGGCCGACCGTCGACGGACGCGACTTCGCGTCACCGAGCACGGACTCGCAATGTTGCAACAGGGCGAAGCGATCTTCGACGAGCTGCGTGAGCAGTGGGAGAAACAGGTGGGTGCAGCGTCGCTCTCAGTACTCGAGGAGACACTCCGATCGCTCGTTGGGGACGGTGCGATCCGGCTCGATTCACCGGGCTGGATCGCGCGTGACCCGGACTTGGAGTAGGCCCTCCTGCGCCACCCGCGCCACTCGGGTCACGCCGCTCCACTGCTCCAAGCGAACGGACAAGCGAAAAATCCGCAAGGAATACCCGTTCGCTCCCGCGCAAGATCGGCGGCTGAAATTTCGGGGGAATAGAAAAAGGTACCCAGAGAGCGTTTAGCGCATATTCGGGTGGCTGTGTGCGGGTATGTGTCTCGGCTTGTCTGAGCCTGTCGAGGCTGGCGCTCGGTTCGACCGAGGTGCAGGCCCAGGTTGTGCTGGTCAAGGTTCGGGTCTTCAAAGACCATGGTGACGCGGATGACCACGGAAGTGACAGAGAGCCTCTGACTACCGTGTTCGACGGGCATCTTCTGCTGAGTGACGGTCGGCTCGTAGTGGGGGATGCCGTCGGCGACGGCCGATTCACCACTTCCCTGCTCGGGAACCCAGGAAGGCGGCGGGTTCGAGTCTCGGTTGACGATCCGCAGGGATGGGCTCGCGCCGTTGATGTCGTCGTCAGCGCTGAGACAGTGTGACGGAGCTGGTCGGCCGGGTCCGCTCCGACCGTGTCATGCGTCTGCCGAAGCCTCCGCGGATGCACGGCGCCAACGGCCGACCGCCCAAGCACGGCCCGGAATTCCGCTTTTGCCTACGCCCCGCTCCCCCAGATCGATGAGTCAACGCGGCCGCAGAGCTCCATCAGGCCGGTCAGTCGGCTCCGCAGCAGGATGGCTGTCCAGCACATGCGGCCTCAGGGACGGCAGGTTGGGGGTCGGCAACCCGTTACCAGGGTGTCCGGCCAGGCGGCTTCAGGCCGGGGCGGCCGTCGCTGTTCTGGCGGCCAGGCCGGCTATCTGCGCCAGGAGTTCGGCAGGGGGCTCGTTCAGGTTCAGGGCGTGGGCGGTGATTGTGACGGAGGACCGGCGGATCCCCGCAGCGAAAAGGGCGTCCGATGGGGCGGCCGGCCGCTCTCAGCCGCGACCTGAACACCCATCCGGTGATCGTTTGGCTCAGCCAGCGTGAACCTCTCGGACCTTGTCCGCTGCCAGGTGGAGTTCGTGGGCCCCCAACAGTCTGCAGCAAGTGCGGGACCAAGACGGCGCCGAGTTCGTGTCGGAGGCTGCGAGCCAGGGGGGTGGTACGGGCGACGAGCCGCAGTTTGCCCTTGGCCTCGTTGCGGCCAAGCAGCAAGCGCTCGGCTGCGGTCGGCAACGCGCACCCTTGCCGCCGCACTCCCCGCCCTGTGCCGGCCCAACCCGCCGCGTCAGCGACACCCACATCGACCGCCTTCGGGAACGAACTACCTGGCTACGCCGCCTTACACCCCACCAAAGAAGATCTACCAGGTGGTGATTAGGCTCTACCCATGGTGACCGGCGAAGACGAGTCGTTCGAGGCTGTCAGGCGACTGGTGGCCGAAGTGGCTCTGGACGAGGCCCTCGATGTGACGGATCCGGAGTCTTGGATCGGTCTTGACTTCGGGATACGTGAAATGGCCTGGCAGCGGCCGGAGCTGTTCCATTCGAATGCGTCGCGGTCCGGGCGCCAGCTGAGCTGGGATCCGGAAGCATCGCTGCCCACCGTCATTTGGCGCCAGAAGCCAGGTGACGCCGAACTCGCCCTCGCGCTCTGCCACCCCGACGGCCGGATCCGTGAGGCCGCGCTGGAACATACCAAGGAGCGGCCCGCACTGCTTGCGTTGGTCGTAATCCGCTGCGCGGACTGGGCGGGGCCCGTACGCGAACGGGCCCGCGTGCTCCTGTCCGAGACACCCTCGCATCGGATGGTCGCGCACGCAGCGCTGACCCTGCGGATCGGCCGCCGGCCGCGGGGCGGCTTCGCCGAAGCGCTGCTGACCGGGGTACTGCGCGCGGGCCCTGCCGCGCAAACCGAAGCGCTGCTCGACAGCGGCGACCGGGCCACGGCCCGCCTCGCGTACCGCATCGCCGTCGAGCGGCGGTTGCTCCCCGCAGCGCGGCTCGCTCGGACCGCCGCCCGCCACCGCGGCGTCGTAGCGCAGGGCTTGTGCGCCGAAGCGGCCGTAGCCGCCCTCGGCAAGAACAAACTCGACGAGTTCACCGAGGTTGTGGCACCGCTGCTCGGGTCCCGGCAGCCCCGGGTCAGGTCGGCGGGGGTGACCGCGCTGCGCCGGGCCGGGCGGCACGCCGACGCCGAGCCGTACCTCACCGACCGGTCTGCCGTGGTTCGGGCGTGCGCCCGATGGGTGCTTCGGCAGGGCGGCACCGACCCGGCGCCGCTGTACCGCGCCCTGTGTGCCGACCCCGCGGCCCGGCCCGCCGCCGCAGTCGGCCCCGGTGAGTGCAGAGTGCCTGAGAATGCGGACCTGCTCCGGTCGCTCCTCGCGCACCCGGTCCCCGGCCTGCGCGCCTGCGCGGTGGCGGGACTGCGGGCGCTGGAGGCGGTACGCGTCGATGACATACGACTACTCCTGGACGACCCGTCGACGGCGGTTGTCCGGCAGGCAACCGCGGCCCTGTTGCCGTGGGCCGAACGCCTACCGCAGGAGCTGCTGCGCGGGCTCCTGGCCGAGGACCGTCCGCGCCACCAGCGGGTCGCGGCGATCCGGCTGCTGCGGGCCGTCGGGGTACACGCATAGGATTGCCGCGCGGATCTGAGCTGACCCGCAGGACAGGCCTTTGTCGGAGCTGGATAGGTGGTGTCAGTCGGCGGGATCAAAGCAACCGGAGAGCGCGGAACTCGTACCACAAGATCCAAAAAGATGGGTTGTCCCGTAAGTTGCGGGCGCCCACGGTCCGGTGGTCAGCCGAAGATGATCTCAATGTCCCTGTCCAGGCAGAACTGCATGACGGTGACCAATTGGCGGGTGTCATCGATGCGTCGTTCGAGAGCGGGGTCGCCGCCGTCGTGTTGCCGCTCATCGATGATGGCCGCCAGCCGGGGCAGCATGGCCGCGCACTGAGCGGGCGTGAGGTCCGGACCATCGTCATCTGGATGGTCGAGTAGTGGTGCCAGTGTTGTGGAGACGCTGCTCCACGGGCGGTCTCCGTCGAAGCCGTGCATCTCGGAGAGGGTGAACCCCTCGGCCTGGGCCAGCCACTCCCGGAACATGCTGAAGCCGGTGTAGGACCAGGAGATGTCCGGGCTGGTCACATCGTCGTCTCCGGGAAAGAGTACGAGCCCCATCCTGTCCTCCTTGTCTCGGGGAGATTCTCGAACCGCGTGCCCGGGACGCCGAAGGATTCCGTCAATATGGAAGCCCCCGCAGCCTGGCAGGAGCCTGTCGGCTTGGTGCTCGGCGGACACTCCAGGACGGCTTACAACAGCGAGAACGCTCCCCAACTACTCGTCCACTCCTCCTGGTCACCAGGAATGGCCGAGGCACGCGAGGACCTCCTGACAGCCGACAGGACGTCGAACACCTCGTCGCCGGCCTGCTGCTCGCCCTAAGCGACCGCGTGACGTGCAATGGAGCCCCACCATGCGATGGCGGGGCTCCATTGCGCCTCACGGGGAAGTTTCATGCGGTGGTGTCCCCTGTCACCAGGACAGCGACACCACAGCATTCACTTTCAGGGCAGGAATTCGAAGAACGGACGGCCCGGTGCGAAGTTACGAGAACACACCGTCACGTCCTCACCCCGGAGATACGCCAGCAACCACTCACTGAACGTCATCTCATGGAGAGTCCACGCCGGACTGTCGAATTCCTGAACCACGACGCGCCAGGGCGACGAGGGGGTTTCGGGAACACGAAGGAAAACTGCTTCGCCCGTCGTGGCCGTCGCCACCGGCATCAGTTCTCCCGGGCCGGCCCCGACCGAACTGGGTAGGAACTCCGCCATGTCCTCCTCACGCCAGAGCTCGAGGTCCAGCCTGATGTTCTTTCCCAGGCTGTGCAGGAGATGACCTGCAGGATGCTTCAGATACAGTTGCTTGTTGATCGAGATGGAACCGTAGGCGTCCACGATCTCACGGAAGTCTGCCGGGAATTCGATTCCGAGTTCCCGCTCCAGCTCGATCCAAGGCGCTGGATCCGACCAGTTGAACTGGGGTTCACCCAACAGGGCCTGGATCTCAGGGAGAGTTGCCACCACTAGGCCCCTTCTAGCACTTCGAGCCGATGCCGGTTGGGGAATTTATCGCCGTACACGAGTAGGTGTCCGTGATATTCCCTTGCGGTCCGTATACAGTCATTCCCACCTGCACGGTTGTTGGAACGGCCGAATGAGGGTCTCCGTATACGGGTACGACCGACATGAACAGTTTGTTGTTCGCGTTCAAGGTTTTCCATCCGAAGGATTCGACCTTGCTGGCCATTCTCGCATTCGCCCTGCCGTGCAAAGCAACCAGGTTTCGAACGTCCTGGCCGGTGCCCTTGCCCCAATAACCTATCAGGTGGCCGGCCTGCGGGTTCCCGCCTCCTGCCGCTATCTCTCCCATACCGTCCGGCTGGACGGATGGTTCACATTCTGCGCATTTTGGCATGCCGCCTGCCCCGGTGCGCGACCTACGGTCGGCCTTGGTGAGGAACGCATAGGCGCCGGTCGCCCTGCAGCCCTTGTTCCCCTGGTGATCCGTGTACTCCTCGAGGCCGCCGTAAATCCGCCCTCCGTCGATCAGAGGCATCGGGTCGCACGTGGGGTTGTTGGTGTCCGTGGTCCGCGGCGCTGGCCTGGGCTGGGGGCCCGGCGATGGCTGGGGGGTGGGACCCGGACGCGGTTCGTCGGACGAATCGCTGGAACTGGCCTCGTCCGCGGACGGCATCAGCATGCTGCCCAGGGCCGCCCCCGCGTCCGCCAGACCCTGCTGACCCTGCGGTGTGGCCGCGTACATCGCCGTACCGAGTGCCGCCGCCGCCAAGTAGTAGACGGCCGGGATCGCGAACCAGACGAGATGGCCGTCAAGCTCGACGAGGCTGGTGGGGTTGCCGCCGGTGAAGGCGTAGCGGTTGCTGGTGTACGGGTCCGCGCCCAGGCTCATGTCGGCGAGGGCGCCGTTGTACATGTCCCGGGTCGTGAAGCGGTTCAGGCCCGGGTTGTAGTCGCGGAAGCCCATGTCGTAGGTGCCGGACTGGGCGTCCCAGCGCTTGGCGTTGAAGCGGTAGGGGTTGTACTCCTCCTTGTCCGGCTGGCCGGTCTCGGGCTTGTCGATGCCGGTGAACTCGGTGGCGTCGTTGTTGCCGTAGGCGGTGTATCCGTAGGTGGCCTTGGTGTCGCCGTTCTTGTCGGTCAGGGTCTCGACGTCGGTGTGGCTGTTGTAGCCGTAGTAACCGTCCTCGGTCGAGCCGTCGGTGTTGTGCTTGCTCTGTGACAGGCGCTCGCCCCACGGGCTGTACTGGAACGACTTGGTCAGCGCGCCGGCGACCTTCTCGTCGAGGACCTCGCCGGACAGGCCCAGGTACTCGAAGTCGGTGGTCTTGCCGTCCGCCGTCTTGGAAGCGGTGCGGTCCAGCGGGTCGAAGGCGTACGTCGTCGACTTCATCGTGCCGCCGGCGTCCAGCTTCTGGGACTCCACGACATGGTCGAAGCCGTCGTACACGCTCCGCTCGATGACCTTGCCGCCGGAGCTGACCGACTGCTGGCGGCCGAACGGGTCGTAGGCGTAGTTGGCGCTGACGCCCGACGTAGTGCCGGTCAGCAGCCTGTTGCGGTCGTACTGGAACGTGGTGCTTGCGCCCTTGACGGTCTGGCTGATGACGTTGGCGTTGTCGTCGTGGACGTATGTCTCTGTGCCGGCGCCGTTGCCTGTCTTGACCGACTTGGTGAGCCGGTCGGCAGGGTCGTAGGTGAGGTCGGTTGTGGAGTCGAGGTACGCCGCACGGTTGTCGGCGTTCATCTTCTTCGAGGCGTCCTGCGCCTTGTTCCCGTTGGCGTCGTAGGCGTAGGTGTGGGAGGCGACCAGCGTGGTGCCATCCGCCTTCTTCTCCGTCGTCGACTTCAGCGCGGCGTCGAGGTAGTAGGTGTAGTCGACGGTGTTGCCGTTGTCCTTGGACTCCTTCAGCTTCTGACCGCGGTCCGTGTACGTGTACGAGGTGACCTTGGGGTCGCTGTCCGTCGCGGACTTGCCGACGGACACCGTCTTGACCTTCTCCCGCAGGTCGTAGGTGTACTTGGAGAACTGGCTGGGATGGGTGACCGTCTCCGATTGCCCGTTGGCGTCGTACGTGTACGACGTCGCCTTCTTTTCCTGGCCCGCCAGAGCCTCGGTCACTTTCTGGACCTGGTTGAGCCCGGTGTAGGCGACCGTGTAGGCATCGATCTTCGCGCCGGACGAGGTGTCGTCGATCGTCGTCAGGTTGCCGTTGACGTCGTAGACGTAGGCGTAGGTCCGCTTCTCGCTGTCGGTCTCCGCGGAGTTGTCACGGACGAGCTTGACCCCGTCCGCGACCACGACGCCGACGCTGTTCTGCGCCAGCTTCAGCTTGGTGTCCTCGCCCTGCTTGAGGGCGTAGCTGCCGAGGCTGATCCAGGTGCCGGTGCCGGCGCTCTGGTCCTTGGTCACCGCTGGTTCGGTGGTCGTGCCGTGCGTGAGTGTGTACTTCGTGGTAGCGGCGGCCCCGGTCACCTTCGGGTATTTCACGTACGCGGTGTACGTGCCGTCCTTGGGGATGTCGAGCGTCCACGTGAAGGCGTCCGTGCCCGTGCCGGCGGCGTGGGTGCGGTGGTTGTAGCCCTGCTGACCGGTGATGTCCCCGGTGGCCCAGGTACCCGTGGAGGAGGTGTGCTGGGTGTCGGAGTTGTCCACCAGGACCACGGACTTGCCAACCGGCACACCGTCGTCGGAACGGGACTTGACCTTTCCGTCGGGGTAGAACGACCACGTCATCGTCCGGTTGGAGGAGCCACCCGCCGACGTCAGCGTCCTGGTCGTCTGCTGGCCCAGGGCGTTGTAGTCGTAGCTGGCGGCGATGTCCCACGGGTCCGTGGAGCTCTTCGTCCAGCCGTTGTCGAAGTAGTCGTGCTTTGTGATGTTGCGGACCGTCTGCC
The DNA here is from genome assembly GCF_042728155.1 of Streptomyces sp. NPDC060209. Taxonomy (NCBI): domain Bacteria; kingdom Bacillati; phylum Actinomycetota; class Actinomycetes; order Kitasatosporales; family Streptomycetaceae; genus Streptomyces; species Streptomyces sp. NPDC060209. Next base: position 63,198 of record NZ_JBHWZS010000009.1, on the reverse strand, counting down.
CCTCCGAGGGTGGCATCGAGGTCTTCGCGACCCGGCCCACCGCGTCGTACTCGGTCTCGGTGTAGACGTTGGGGTCGTTGTGACGGGTGTCCGCCGGGTCGTACGGCTGGTACTGCCGCTTCGGCCGGTTCAGCGCGTCGTACTCGGTGCGGGCGGTGAAGGCCGTCGTCGTCTCCGCCTCGACGGCTCGCGGGGTGATCACCTTGGTGGTGTTGCCGACCTGGTCGTATTCGGACCGGGTCGTACGGTAGGTGATCGGCGAGGTGCCGCTGCGCGGGACCTTCACCTCGGTCTGCTTGCCGCGCTCGTCGTAGGTGATGAGCGTGGTGTTGTTTTCGGCGTCCGTTGTGGAGACGACCAGGTTGTCCTTGTCGTAGGCCTTTCTCGTGGTCTTGCCGGCGGCGTCCGTGACCGTGGTGGCCCGGTGGTTCAGATCGTGGGCGGACAGGGTGGTGTAGTCGGCCGTGTCGGCCGTGGCGTTCTTCTTCGGGTCGACGACTTTGGTGGTGTTGCCGACGTTGTCGTACTCATAGCTGACCTTTTCCCCGTTCGCGTTGACGACGGAAGTGAGCTGGTAGATCTCGTTGTAATGGTTGGTCGTGACGAAGTCCGCCGCGTCTGCCGTGGTCAGCGTGCCCTTCGGCTCGGTCGTCGTCTTGAGGTTGCCGACCTTGTCGTAGGTGTAGAGCGTCTTGCGCTCGTCCGACGTCGTGGTGTACTTCGGCGCGGTCGCCGAGGTCATCTGGTCGGTCGCGTCGTACACCGCGGTGGACACCGCCCCGTTGGGCGCCGTCGATGTGGTGACGTTGTCGTTGGCGTCGTACACGGGTGCCGGAGCGGTGATCAGGTCACCGGTGGCCTGGTCCTTGGGTTCGGACTTGACCAGCGGACGTCCGAATGCGTCGTACGTCTGCGTGGTCTTCTTGCCCAGCGCGTCGGTGACCTCGGTGACCTGGCCACGCTCGTCGTAGACGAACGCCGAGGACTTGTTCAGCGCGTCCGTCATCGTTGTCGGGAAGCCCGTGGGCCCGAAACCACTGTTGGTGTCCGCGTTGCCGTTGGCGTCGATCGCCTTGGTCAGCTGGCCGTAGGAGTCGTACTCATACGATGTGGTGTAGTCACCCACCGTCGGGGTGGCGACGCCCTTGGGGTCGGTGACTGTCTTGAGGTTGCCGAAGGTGTCGTAGCCGAACTGCCACTTCCGGCCCTCGGGAGAGGTCTTGGTGAAGAGATCGGCCGAGTAGCCGTCGGCACGGGTCTGGTACACGTACTGAGCGGAGTTCGCCGGATAGGTACCCGGCGCACAGTCACTCTGGGCCGGCACGCCGGCCTTGTTGCTCTCCGCGTCGCGCTTCCAGAGCGGGAAGCCCGTCGTCCGGTCGTAGCAGTACGCCGTCTTGGCGCCGTTGTTCTCCTCCGTGTACGTGACGTTGTTGTCCGCGTCCCATGCCAGCTTCATCGTCTGCGACTTGGCGTTCGTCGACTGGACGGCGCGGCCGAAGTCGTCGGTCACGTAGTCGGAGGCACGCGACTCGGCGTCGGTGACCTTGGTGTCGGTGAACTTGGCGTTGGCGGTGTTCGCCGCGTACGTGAAGCCGGTGCCGCCCTGAAGACGGTCGGTGATCGTCTTCGTCCACCAGTGGTACTTGGGGTCGTCCCCGGTCCGTGGGAAGTTGTACGTCAGCGACGTGGCGTTGCCGCGCGGGTCGGTCGCCTTGACGAGCTTGACGTTCTTGTTGCCCTGGGTGGCGTCGTACTCGAAGGCGAAGACCTTCGGCTGGGTGGAGCCGGCGCCGTCGGTGAGCTTGGTGAGCAGGCCCTTGTCGGAGTACTCGAAGGTGACCTTACGGCCCGAGATTTCGGTCATCGACTTGATGTGGTCGATGATCTTCGGGTTGTTGTCGTCTGCCTTGGAGTAGTACTCCACGGTCAGCGATTGGCGGCCGGCCGGGTCGGTGACGTACTTGAGGAACTTGGTCGGCTTGTTGTTGGACTTGCGTTCCTCGTACGTGTAGGTCTGCGTGTTGCCGTTCTTCTCGATCAGCGAGGTCATGTAGCCGTCGCAGCCGAACAGGAACCGGGTGCCGTCGGGACGAGTCATCGTCCAGGCGTCTGAGATCGGGTCCTTCAGCGGCGTACAGTCCAGACCGGGCTTCGCCGACAGCTTGTAGTGGACGCCCGCAGGGGCCTTCCACGAGCCATCGGGCTGCTTGCGGAAGACGTGCGTGGTGCCGTCGCCGTCCGGGAGCCTGATCTCGGTCGGGTTCGGCTTCGGGTGGAACTCCAGCGGCGCGCCGAGCCGGATCGGGCCGGCTGCCTGGAAGGACCAGCCGGGGCCGGAGACCGTGTCGGAGGTGTCGAGGCTGTTGTACGCGAAGCGGGCGAACGTGGTGACTCCGCGGCCGGGATTGGTGAAGGCGTTGTACTGCCAGACGCTGTTGCCGGACGCCAGGTCGCTCATCACTGTCGAGCCGGCGCCGGTGTTCTTGCCCGTGTAGACGTAGAACTTTTCCATGCCGAGCTGGTTGGAGGTCGGGTCCTCCACTGCCACGTTCTGCTGCAGGCCGGGGATCCCCGAAGTGCCCGAGGCCCAGGTGCCGGTCGTCTTGTTGTAGACGTCCCAGGTCAGGGCGTAGTCGGTCCGCTTGTTGCCGTTGTCAGAGTTGATCGGCGTTTTCACCAGCGCCTGCAGGCTGACGGAGCCACCGGGCGCGACGTTCGTCGGGAGCGCGGTCCGGACCTGGTTGCCGCCGTTGGTGACGTCCGTGCCGTCGGGCAGAGCCCACTTGTACGTGAGGACGTGATCGGCAGCGTTCCAGGTGGAGGCGGTGGTGTTGGTGAGGCTGAAGTCGACCGTGTAGTCGGTGTTCGGGGTCATCCGCGCCGGGGTCTGTGGCGCGTAGTACGTCGACTCTGTGGTGGAGTCGACGTACGTGACGACGATCCTGGGCTGGAGCCTGGACTCGGTGCCCTCGGAGGACAGGAAGAGGGTCCGCTCCTGCGAGGCTGCCTCGTCCGCCATCTTGACTGCCACGCCGCGCTGGGAGGCCGGGGTGGTCACCCAGGACTGCGCGAGCGAGGTCACGTTCCAGTCGTGGCGGGCCGGGTCGTTGGTCTTCGCCCCGGTATCGGCCGTCACCGCGCCGAAGTCACCGCCTGCGGTGGACCAGTTCGTGGTCGCGTCGGCCTTCACCCAGGTTGCGGCGGCCTCGTCGAAGTCGCGCGTCAGCGGACGCATTTCGTAGACCGCGCCCGCCGTGTCCTGGGCGGTCTGTGTGCTCCACAGTCGTACGTTCGCGTCCAGCACCCGGGCCGTGGCCGGGATGCCGAGGGCCGGGAACTTCAGCAGGGCGCGGGTGTCGCCGTAGGTCGCGGAGTTGTTGCCGACGCTCAGCCAGTTCTTCGGGCCGCCGTCGTCGATCGTGTCGTGCGTGAGCGTCGTGCGGGCCGAGGACAGGGTGGTGTCGTGCGTCGCGGGCAGCACCTTTGTCGTGCGTCCAGCCTTCGGCAGTCGCACGAGCTGCGTCGGGGCGGAGACGATCTGCCCGTCCTTCGTCTTGACCGCGACCATGTAGTAGTAGGCGCGGCCGTACGGGTCGGGGTCGTCCGCCTTCGTCGGCGTCGCCGCCGTGTCCGTGAACGACCTTGCGGCCGGCGCGACCGGGGCGACCAGCGTCGCGGCCGACGGCGTGAAGGTCTGGTTGATCGAACGGTGGACCTGGTACTCGACGATGTCGTCGGCGGTCCCGATCGGGTCCCGGTCCTGGTACGCCGACCAGGACAGCTCCGCGCCCGTGTCGTGGATCGTGGTCGGGGCGGCGAGGTCGACGCCCTGGCGGCCGAAGGTCATCACCAGACGGGGGTAGTTGGCGGCCTCGCCGCCATACCCGAACTCGCTGCCCTCGTAGCGGGGACCGCCCTTGGGGCCGTTCGCGCTCTCGTCTCCGGCCTTGATCACGAAGCCGTTGTTGACCTGCGCGCCGTCGATCCAGGACTGGACGGTCTTGGTGACGGGGAAGGTGTGCCAGGTGTTCAGCTCGCCCGGCTGCTTGGTGACCACGCCGCCCTTGGTGAACCGGACCGCGTCCGCGATCACCGACGTGCTGGTCGACGCCGGACCGTCGCCGAGGACGATCTTTCCCAGAGTGCCGGCCTTGAACGGGTGCGAGCCGAGCGTCTTCCACACGCCGGCCGTGCCGGCCTGCTGGTTGACCGTGTACGCCTTCGTCCCGCCGTCGTAGGTGACGGTGTACGGGGCGTTGGTCGCGCGGTCCGAGGCCGGGACGTTGTGCGCCTCGACCTGATAGGTGCCGTCCTCGGGGAGGCTCGGCTGCCAGGTGTACGTGTCGCCCGCGACCGAGTCCTTGTTGTACAGGTAGTCCTGGTTGACCGCGTACTGCGTGTACGCCGTATTCCCCGACGCGGGCCAGGCACCTACGGCAGCTGTCCGTCCGGCGTCGCCGTCGTCCACCACGACCGCCGTGCCCGACAGCTCACCGATGATCGCGTTGGCGCTGTTCCAGGTGGCTTGGTCCTCGGTCCACGCCTGCGTGGCGCGGTGCGCCTCCAGCTGGACCTCGGTGTCACCCGCGGTGTGGGTCTGGTCGTAGTACAGCTTCAGATCGGCCGAGTCGAGCTTCGTGCCCGCCGGTACGCCGGTCAGCGGGAACCTCATCAGCGCACGCGAGGAACCGGTGCTGGTGTTGCCGACCGACAGCCGCCAGTTGTCGTCGTAGTTCGTCCCCGGACCGTCCGAGGAGATCATCACGTCCTGCGCCGTCGTCGGCGTCGGAGCGATCGAGATCGTCGGATCGACCGTCACCGGGTACTGCCGCTCGGGTGCGGCCAGCCACTTCGCGTCGGGCGTGACCGTCAGCTTCCAGCCCTTGCCGGCCCTGGTGAGCTTCTGGCTGACCTTCTTGCTGTACGTGAACCCGTAGGGCGAGCGGGCGTCTTTCTTGGCGTCCGTCATGAACGCCGCGGGGATCACGAGTACCGGATTCGCAGCCTCGCCGTAGAAGGAGACCGAACCGTCTTTACCCGGCTTCGGCGTCAGCCCGCCGGCGTCCAGCGTGAAGGTGAAGGAGACCGGGCTCGTGGGCTTTTGGCCCAGGACGATGTTCTCCTTCACCCGGCCCGGACCTACCTGGTACGACAGGTCCGCACCGGCCACAGCGTCCTTGTACGTGACGGTGTCGCCCTTGGCTACGGGGTCGAGCTTGCCCGCGCCCTCAAGCCCCAGGGTCACCGCATGCCCGTCGCCGGCCTCGAACCGCAGCAGCTTGCCAGGGCTCGACCCGAACCAACTACGCGCAGCATTGGTTTTGTTGACGAAGTCGAAGCCCTCTGCGCCGGTGGCGTGGACCGTCGGGTCGATGTCCTTCCAGGACTTCCCCGCCCGATAACCGGTAGGCACCGCTGAAACCTCGGCCTGCACCCGGCCGTCGGAGAGTTCCCAGTACCGGGCGTTCGCCGTGCGGCTGCCCGTCAGCTCGGCGACGCGCTTGGCTTTTCCAGCCGCCTTGCCCTTCGGCAACTTCTCACGGCTCGGAAGAACCGGAGTCCCACCAGTCGACGGCTCGTCCGGCCCCTCGGGCTCGTTCTCGTCCTCCGAGAACCAGTCCTTAAAGGAATTGACAATACCCTCGTCGTTATCACTCGAAACAGGAGCCGCGTAGGCGACTTGCGGCAGCATGGTCCCAGCGACCGCCGAAACCACGAGGCAGGCTACCGCCCGCCCGTATCTTACTTTCATGCCATTCCCTTCATGGGCGCCCATTCAGCGTGAGGCGAAATGGGCGCACCGGCGCGCGCCGACGCGGGCGACCCGTCGCCGGTCACACTGGATCTGACCTCGACCAGAACTCCTCAAGGCATGGCAAACCAGGCCACTTCACATGCGGAAAAAGTGGCCTCGCCAGAGGAGAGCCGATCACGGCGGGGGGATTCTTCAACACTTGGGTGAGGGTCCGTCAACCGGTCGCGCATAGGGGGCATTTCGCTGGCCAGATCGATGGGAATTGGGGGCATCTTGGCGGAGTTATCCGCCGCCTGGCCTTGTTCGACTCTGATGGTGTATAACCCAAGCGAATTTGTGTCGACCGAAAGCGTGGCCATGCTTACGACAAAAGATCCGGTAAGTCCGGAGGAGTCAGAAACCCCGAACACTGTGGAGATTCCCCAGTTCCGGGACGATCGCGGCATCGACCGAAAAGGCGTTGCCATCGCTGCCGCGTTGCTGCTCGCGTGCGGCGGGTTCGTGGCGTACGGAGTCCTCAGCTCGGATGACGCACCGGCACCTCAGCAGGCCACGCCCGTGGCCAGCGTGACGTACGCGGTGCTCGGCGAGGGCACCGCCGACATCTCCTACCGCGGCCCGGGTGGGGCCAAGGCGACCGTGGTCACGAACGCCCGTCTCCCGTGGAAGAAGACCGTGAGCGTCCCGCTCGGCGCTTCCTCGATCGTCAGCGTCACCCTGGGAGAGAATGGCGGAACGGCCAGCTGCACCCTCGCCGTCGGCGGTAGGCACATCCAACGTGGCACCGCCATCGGCGCCTTCGGCCGGACCACATGCAGCAGTACCCTTCCCGCACCCGCGGTATCCACAGCCTCAGAAGAAGCCGCGTGACAGCACAGTTCCCTTCAACCTTCCGGCCGGGGGCGCCGGTCACCGGGTCGCCCTCGCGTCCCTCGGTCTCGTCTTCCCGGCCCAGGCCGCCGCGGCGATCTCGACCGCCGACGGCTTGCGACGCATCGCATTGCATGGGCCCGATCTCGTGCAGTGGGCGTTGTCCGCGCGTCCCACCGAACCGTTCAGCATGCTGGACGACCCGCGTGGCCAGCTCCACGGTGCGGCTCAGGTCCGCACCCGCTCCAGCGTCACCGGCGCCTAGTCGAGCTGACACTGGCACGCCCGACCGGGCCGTCGACCTGCCATTGCGCGGCGTCCTGGCGCCTGGCGGCGGGCTGCGGGCGGCGGGCTGCGGGCTGCGGGCTGCGGGTATCCGTAGCTCGAGGCGAGCGTATCTAGGCGCCAGTCGAGCCGTGGTCGACAGCGCGGGGGCTGCGCAGCCTGTGAGCCTGCCGCCTGGCCGGGTTACGCCCCCGTTCGGCCACCTGGCTGCCCTTCTCCTCCGGTATGCCCCTCGAACGGCTACCCGTGCTTTCCGGCACTGCGGGCGTGCTCCGCACTCTTACCTCGTGAAGGAGAGGCCGTCGGGATTTTCTTCGACCGCTCCGGCTCCGTCCTCTTGGCCGACTTCCCAGGCAATGACGGAACCGTCTCTCCTGCACCGGACAACGCGGCGCAGTAGGACTCCACGGCAGACTCTCCTCCTGCGGCATCGGCCAGTTGCTGAAACGCCTTACCCCGGTGTTTACCGTTTCCCTTACCCCATGCTTGGCAGAGCGCCGCTTGGCTCTGGGATGCCGGAGCGTGTGCCGAGGGCGACGGTGTCGGTGGCAGGGTTCCCTGGCCCGTTTCCTTCTGGCTACTGCCGGGGAGCCGCGGGGCGTCCACGCCTGGCGGTGGCTGGGGACTCTCCACAACGTCGTCAGCTTGGCCGAAGGGAACAGGTAGGACACCGGTGCCGACCGCCAGCGCGACGCCGCCAAGAGTGACGGTCGCGAATGCGGCACCGAGCGCCGTCTTCAGGGAGGCAGCGGCGGGGGAACGGCGCGACGGGCGCCAGTCGTCGCGCCTCCGGGGACGCTGCGGGCCCACGCCTTCCGCAGCACGGGATTCCCGGAATGCCGCGAGCGCACGTTCGGCGCCCTCTGGTTCGACACGGCCTCGCACGGCATCCGCGAGCGCCCCGGCCTCTGGTGCGCAGAACGCCGCGTCGTCGTCTTCCGCCTTGCGTCTCATACCTCATCCCTCAGTCTGCCCGGCGCCACGGGCACGACGCCTTCCGCTCGGCTCACCGAGGCCAGCTGTTCTGCCAATCGTTTCAGCCCCCGGTAGGCAGCTGTTCGCACGGCACCCGGCCGCTTGCCCAGCACCCGTGCGGCAGCCGGCCCGTCCAGAGCTACCACCACGCGCAACAGCACCGCCTCTGCCTGGTCCGGCGGCAAACGCGCAATCTGTCCGAGCGCCCACCGCGTGGATATCGACTCCAACACCTCATCCGCCGTGTCCGCCCGCCCGGGGAGTTCCAGGACGTCCCGCTCGATCAGTGACGTGCGCGGTCGGCGCTTCTGCTTGCGAAGATGATCCAGCGCGCGATGCCGCGCGATGGTCGCTGTCCAGCCCCGAAAGCCTGCACCATCCCCGCGAAATCGCTTCAGGTCCCTCGCGATCTCCAGCCAGGCATCCGAGGCGACGTCCTCGGCATCGTCCCCGACCAGCCCGCGCATGTACCCGAGGAGGCCCGGGTGCACGAGCCGGTAGGCAGTCGCGAAGGCCTCCTCATCCCCCTGCTGAGCGCGTGATACAGCCAATCCCAACTCCACGTCGCATGCCGGTGCACGACGCTGGTCCCCGCCCCTGCCCACACGTGCCTCTTCAATCGTCCAATAACTTCCCCACTCCTTCTGCGCCCCGGCACACAGAAATGTCACAGCATGCGGCTGCCGCGCTCCCGCTGAGTTCCGGCCGGCGAACTCAGCCCGCTGGCTTCGTCGGTACACGTCCGTGGAGCAGTAAGTACATCTGCTGTACCGATTCTTCCGGTCCGTCGGCGAACCGCTTCGACACCTTGCCAACCGGATTCCATACCCGACCGTCAGGCATTCGAATGCCTACCACCTGGCCGAAGAGCTCCTGCTGCGCCCGGTCAAAGTCCACCCACTCAGCACCAGCTCGCCGTACGAACACCTCGCCCACGTAGGCCCCGAGCCAGAACAGCTCACGTGCCACGCTTGCCTGGTCCGGCCCAGCGGCACGGAGCCCATCGGTGATCCGGTCCACTACACGCAGGCTCGCTACCGAGTAGTCCAAAGGCAGCCTGTTCCGAACTGTCACCCTCCGGAGGAACTCAGCTACTCCCCGAGGCACCTGACTGGCCAACAAACGCTGTTTCTGTTCCGCACCCGAACCCACTACAGCCCCCCACACCTCGTTCGGTCCCGGGGCCCCGTCGGCGCCCGGAGAGGTACTCGCTCCCTCCCCCAGTCAAGCGAGACCAAGGCCGCTAACGTCACACCTCCACGTGGCGTAGGGGCAGGTGGTCCAGAGTCTGCGTGTCTGACGCCGCCCCCGTGATGTTTCCGGGTCCGGTGGCGCTCATGTACTGGGGCCGGACACTCCGGTCCCCCTAGGAGGGGCAAAGTGCACATCAAACGCGCCGTACTGGCAGCAGCAATCGCCGGCGCAACTGCTCTGGCGACGGCAGGGACCGCCGCGGCGGAGCCGAGGACGGCGGCCAGCTGGATCACCGCCACCGGCTACTTTTCCGGCTCCCCCGCGCTGATCTCGCTCGACCCCGCGAACGGCAACGTCATACGGACCTTCGCGCAGACCGCTGAGGACGGCGTCCTCTCTCCGAAGGACTCCGCCGTGGCGTACATCCAGCGCGGCGGCACCTGCATTCCCCAGACCGAGGGCTGTGTCTACGCCCGGAACCTGGTGGTCGCTGACAGCGATGGCAGCGACCAGCACGTTCTGGTCCCAGGTATCGCGCCCGAAACCAACGAGGCCCCGTACGTCGGGCACCCCGACTGGTCGCCGGACGGCAAGCGGATCGTCTACGACAGCCCACGCGGTCTGGAGTGGATCAAGAGCGACGGCACGGGACAGGAGGTGCTCACGGCAACGGGCGGCGCAGGCACCTTCTCACCCGACGGCCAAAGCATCGCCTTCGTGAAAACCACTGCATACGAGACGCCCGACGGCTGGCAGTACGGCAGGGACGTCTGGGTCATGGACATCACCGCCCGGCAGGTGCACCAGATCAGCACGGCTCGCGACGCTGTGTCCACACCCGTCGACTGGTCCCCCGACGGGCAGCGCATCGCCTACGTCACAGAGACCGGCCTGAACGCGGTCAACGTGGCGACCGGCACCGTCACCGAGCTGCAGAGCAACTGGGTGACCCCCCTCAGCGGCGTCCAAGGCCCCGTCTTCTCGCCCGAAGGCACCCACATAGCCTTCTCTGCCTTGGACGACTTCGAATACACCCGCAGCACCTACGTCGTCGACGCAGCGGACGGAAAGAACCTGCGGGTCCTCACTGACCAAGCCACAACCCCGACCGACTGGCTGAGCAGGTAGCAGGAACGCCGGCCGCGGGCCCGGGAATGCCTGCGCCGGCCGTTCCGGGTCGGCGAGACCGCCCAAGGGAGGAGGGGGAGATCACATCCGAGTGCCCACATTTGCGGCCCTGTACCCCGGCATCCCGCACACAAGCGGCGCTTGCGGAAGCCCGCCCCCGGACGATCCGTGAGGGCCCTTCAGATGATCGCAGCCCAGGAGTGTGGTCGCCCTACGGCTGGGATCCGTCCTCTGATCTGCCGGTCCGCATCGGCAGCTTCGCGCTGATACCTCCGGTCACTCAGAGGGGCCTCGGAACATTCGTTCACGACGTTGTCGGCCACAACCCCAGATGCGGGCACAGCGGTGCCGTCCCGGCCTGGACACCCGAAACCGTGTGCCCGTCTGGGACGGCGTGCTCCGAGCCGCTACCTGAGGTAGACCAGGCCGTCGGTGGTGATGGCCGGGCGGCCGCTTGTGCCGACGACGACGATCTTGATGATGTGTTTCGCGCTTGTGGTCCAGGACTTGGTCCAGATCGCGTCGCGGTACTTGGTGGTGGAGGACTTCAGGTCGACGGTGGCGGTCTTGACGCCGTCGACGTAGACGTACGCCTGTCCGGAGGTGGAGGCGCGAGAGACCACCCAGGCTGCCGACTTCCCGGTGAAGGTCCAGGTGAGGCTCGCGCTCTTGGACGAGCTTGAGTAGGACTTACCGCCGAGGTAGCTGGTGGAGGACTTCGTGGTCCAGGTGCCGGACCGGGCGGCGGAGGTTTCCTGCAAGATCGTCGGGGTGCCGGCGATGGAGGCGGCCCCGGTGTTTCCGGCTCGGTCGTAGGCCGTCATGGACCAGGTCGTGGCCACGCCCGACTTCGCGGTGTGGGCGGCGCTGTAGGTGGTCGGGCCGTATGTAGCGGACACAGGTGCCGTCAGGCGGACTTCCTTCAGCACGGCATTGTCGGTCGCCTTCCAGCTCAGGGTGAGGGGGACGGTTGTGGTGTTGACGGTGCCGGTGCGCAGGGCGAGGGCGGGCTTGGTGGTGAACGTCGGCGCGGTGGTCTCCGCGACCACGGTCGCTGCCGCTGTCGTGGTTGTCTTGCCGGACTGGTGGACCGCACGGACGCTGATCTTGTGAGAGCCGACCGCGAGGGTCGCTTTGGCGGAGGTGGCCGTGCCTGCGGCGGTGGCGCCGACCTTGCCGTCGACGAGCAGCTCGTACTTCGAGATCAGTGAGACCGGCGTAGTGGCCGACCAAGTCACCGTGATGGGAGCCTTGGTGTAGTACGTCGTCCCGGACACTCCGGCACCGGTGATCGACTTGATCGCCAGGCCGGTGACGGGGCCGGCGGTCCAGGAGCGGATCGTGCCGAGCTGGGCGTAGAAGGCGTTGCCGGGGCACTGCGTGTTGTAGCCGTCGCGGTGGCCGTGGATGACCGGGAAGGACAGCTGTGCGCCCTCGGCCCAGGTCTTGCCGAAGTAGTTGAGGCCGCTGTCGCCGGCGGTGAGAGTGGTGGTGCCTGCCGGGTCGACACCGTACTGGCCCAGCTTCCATGCGGCGATCCGGGCGACCGAGGCCATCGCGGTGTGTGGCGGTGCGGCGTCGGTGTAGGTACCCAGGACCGAAATTCCCGTGGTCTCCGTGTTGAAGCCGTAGGCATGCGCACCCAATACGGGGCGGTCGATTCCGCCCTTGCGTCCCTCGTAGATCGTGCCGCACTTGTCGACGAGGAAGTTGTAGCCGACGTCTTTCCAGCCCAGTTGCTGAACGTGGTAGGCATAGATGCCGCGCACAACCGCCGGGCCGTCGGCACATGTGTAGGCGTTTGATTCGGCAGTGTGGTGCACCACCACGGCCTTGATCTTCCCGCCGGGCAGATACCCCGGCTCCTCCGGGCTGATCGACTCGTCCGCACCCCAGCCGGCACGTGACGTGATCGGCGGCTGCGGCGCTGTCGAAGGCGGCGCGGGCGGCACACTCACGGTCGGCACGGAGCTGTGCGTCGCGGAAGCAGACGGCGAGGGCGGCAGCGTTGAAGTGCTTGGCGTTGGTGTTGGTGGCGTGGGCGCGGTGGGCTGCTCGCTCACCGGAGGCTCGGTGGGCGGCACACTACCCGCAGGGGTCTCGGGTGGAGTTGTGCTCTGCGTCGGCTCACCTGAGTCGGACGGCGAATCCGTCGGCGTAGGCTCGCCGCTCTCGTCAACGGCGAACGCCGCTGGCTCCATGCCCGTGGCCTTGCCGCTTCCGGGATCGACCATGTCCAGACGCAAGCCCGCAGGCAGCCCTGCCGACGTCGACACTCCCGAACGCACCCGAGCCTCGACACCGTTCGAGGCGCCGACCCACGCCGGCTCGGTGCCGCCGCGTGCGGCACCCCCCTCGCCCTGACCACTGTCGCCATCCAGCAGCATCCAGCGGGACCACTGCCCCGACTCCACCGACCGCGTTCGCACCTCGATCGCACCAGGGACGTGCAGTGCGGGATCCGTCCACGTCACCCCCACCATGCTGAACGGCTCTGCGTCCCGCCGCTCCAGGGCGGCGGACCGGCCGTCGTCGCTCGTGGCCAACTGCGCCGTCCTGGCACGGGCCTTGACCGGGCCCCGTCTTTCATCCGCTTGGACACCAGATCCCGTACTCCCGGTGACCCCTTGGAAGACCAGCACTCCGGCCAGCCCCGCAACGGCCGTAGCCGCAGTCACCCATATCCGACGCTGCTTCACGCAGCCCCACCCCCAAACTGATCCGTATGACTCGGCTCCTCAAGGCTCCGAGCCGCATTACTGATGGCGGGCGACACCGAGCCCTAGTCGCAAACCTGACATTGATGCCATCCGTGGAGATTGGCGAGATTCGCCCTCAGAGAGCGAGGGACCAAGTCGCCCAACATTTTTCTTTTGCCTGCCATGTCATCTCATGTCATGTACCACCTTGGACCTGCGGTTCCCAGCCACGGACAGACCGGCCGGCCAGCATTTTGATGTGCTGCATGTGCGTAAGTGTGCGGACCAGCCGGACCGCGAGCGCGGCACAGACAATGTCGAAAACGTCGGAGAGCATGAGCAAGCCGATACTTATGTTTGTCTGGCCGATGGAGTCGGCCATTTCGTAGGCCGCGCCTCCGACCAGGGCGAAGAGGCCCTGGGCGAGCCAGAAGCCCCACCACAGATTGATCAGTCCATGGCTCGGTCGGCTGGTTGCTTGCGGTTCCGCGGGTCGGCTCGCGTTCCAGATGTCCAGAGTGACCCGACGCGGAAACCACAGGTTGACGACCGGGATGAGCCAGCACCAACCGGTCCAGCTGCGGCCGCGTCGGTGAGCGCCGGGGGCGAAGACTTCGGCATTGTCGCGCAGCCGGTAGAGCCAGCACACGTAAACGATCCCCGTGGAGAGGTAGAGCAAGCTCTGAAGCATGCCGGCGAGGTCGTAGTAGAGCTGCCTGTTATCAGCGTGGGAGACAGCGTCCAGGGCCCCCGCTGAGTCCGGGAGACTGCGCAGCAGGTCGTACAGGTATCCGCCCGAGGCGATGGACACTATGTCCGTGATGATCACGGCGACGAGCAGAAGAGAGGCGGCCACCCCCAGCCCGACCGGTGAGCGCACCGCAGCGAGGTAGGCAGGCGAAGGGACGGGTGCACTGCACCTGGTTGTGTTCACAGTTCATGCAGCGCTATCACCGTCCCAGGCGTCACACCCCCAGCCACTTCAGGAAGTACGAGGCGCTCTTGTTCCAGGCTCCGCCAGACGGTTTCTGGCTGCGCAACGGGCCAGGACGGGGCAGCACTGGGCCTGGACCCGATCGTCGGCGACTCTGTGCGCTACGCGGGCGCGCGCTTGGAAGCCCGATAGGGCTGGCGGTACCTCGGCACTCCGCCGTAAGCCGGACGTGTGGGCTCCGGGCAGACCCCTGAGCTCTTGCTTGGGCCCAGTCCGGAAGGGCCGTACGTCTGCTCGGCACTCGACAAACGCTCTGGCTCCAAAGAGCATCAGTCAGTACCCCAATGGTCGGCCACGCGCGCGGTCCGCGACGGCGGCCGGGTGGCGACCTCGGCGCCGGGTGCCGAGCCGAGCGACGAGCGCGGCATCGTGTGACGCACCGCACCTTCTCCCCCGGTACGCCCGCGACCATGCAGAACTGGACCGGCTCAGGCAGCTGGTGGCAAGAGGGTCGGCTGACACCCCGCATCGCGCGCATTCTGCCCGCCGATAAGGCGGCCGAGGCCCACCAACTCCTGGACGAGGGCGGGCTCCGCGGTCGTTTGATCCTCACCTTCTGAACGGGCGCAGTCACTCAAGCCGTTGGCGGAAGTGTTCTGGCACCGGTACACCCCCCGACCGGGCTCGCGGGGTGTACCGGGACAACGCGGTTGCCTCACTTGCGCCCCGCTAGGGTGCTGCCGGTGTGCCCCACGCGGCTTGTCGGGATCAGTCGGAACTGTCGGTTGACGGCGTGCGAGCGGTCGGCGGCCCAGGACGCGAGCCGGAGCAGCCTTTCGTGGGACGTGCTTCCCGGCTCGGCGGTCCAGACGATGATCTGCAGGTCGGGATCGGCAGCCCAGGTGACCGCATTCCAGCCGAGGGCCTGCAGTCGCATGCCGGGGTGCGCTGGTGAGCGCCACCCGCTGAAGCCCGCTGACCTGGGCCGACGGCGTCGCACCCTCCCCCCAGTAGCCGCGGCTGCACGCACGGCGTCGTGTGCGGGTGGTGCCGGACACTGTCCCCACCGCTCAATCGGCGCCGACGTCGTGCACGGACACGCGAATCGTGGCGATGGTGCCGTCGACGGCGTCGGGAATGAGCATTCCCCCGCTGGCGCCGGTCCGCAGGTAATCCACTGCGGCCTGGTCTAGCAGTTCCCCAGGCAGGGCGGCGGGGATTCCTGGGGGGTAGGGCGTGAGCATCTCAGCACAGACCCGGCCGACCGCCTGGTCGGCGGGGACCTGCTCGACGTCGCCGAAGAAGGCATCGCGCGGAAGCGTGGCCTGCTGAAGACGAAGGTCGCCTGGCTGCGGGATGCGGATGTCCGGGGCCGGTGGCAGCTCATCGGCGTGGGCTACGAGGTCACGCAGGCCGTCGAGGAGCCGCGCCGTCGTCGTGTCGTCGTCGGCGTGGGTGAGCTGGGCGTTGATGCGCCGGTGGTCGGACGTGTGCAGGTTGATGCGATGGTTCCGGCGCATCCAGTCGGCGGCGTCGTAACCACTGAACTGGACTCCGCTCAGGTCGATGAAGACTTGGAGGGGGTCCAGGTCGAAGGCGCGCCCGGGCGCGCAGAAGTCGTCGCGATCGTTGACGTGCAGGCCCTCGATGTCCTCGATGGCTTCGCGCACGCGGCGGGCCCTGGAGAGGGCGTCGCCCAGGAGCTGGCGGCCGTTTTCCACCATCTGGCGGCGCCAGCCGTCGAGGGCGGCGTAGATGAGGACCGAGGGGCTGGTGGTGTCCAGGAGGTCGGCGCGGGAGGCGAGGGTCGGGGCGGTTACCAGGTCGCCTTGCAGGTGGAAGACCGACCCTTGTTCGAGCCCGGAGCCCATTTTGTGAACCGACGTGACGCACACGTCCGCGCCGGCGTCCATGGCCCAGGTGGGCAGTTCGGGGTGGAAGGGCAGGTGCGCACCCCACGCTTCGTCCACGATCAGCGGTACGCCACGCTCGTGGCACAGCGTCGCGATGGCTCCGATGTCGGCGCAGGTTCCGTAAGGGGTGGGGCTGGTGACCAGCGCCCCCCGCGCATCCGGATGCTGCTCGAACGCCGACCGGAAGGCCTCGGGGGCCGGTGGGTGAGCAAGGTGAAGATCGGGATCCCACTGGGGATCGACCCAGACCGGGCGGATACCGGCAAGGATCAAGCCGGAGATGACCGATTTATGCACGTCGCGTCCGACAAGGAGCTTTTCGTGCGGCCCGGCAACGGACAGCATGGCAGCCTTGACCGAGAGCGAACTGCCGCAGGTGGAGAAGAACGTGTGCTCGGCACCGACGGCGTCGGCCATCAGGTCTTCCGCCCGCTCCAGGACCTTCTGCGACTGTGTCCGGTCGTCCAGACCGGACACCGCGAGCATGTCCGCACTGAAAAGGGCGTCCCCTAGAACAGCCCGCACCCTGGGGTCGGCCCCCCGGCCCTGCTTGTGACCGGGCGGGGTGAACGGCAGTTGCTCCTGCGCCTGGTATGCCTTCAGTGCGTCGAGAACGGGGGCTTTCGAGTGGTCCATTACGTGCGGCTTCCCGGTACGGGAGGGCGAAAACGAATCGGGTGCAGGGCCCGGGAAGGCGGCACAGGCATTTGGGAAAGCCTGGCCCCGGGCAGGGCGGCACGAGCATCCGTCTTTCGAAGCTCCTGCCGCCCCTGCCGGAGCGAGCTCACAGGGCTCGGATCAATGACCGGCGCCCCTGTCAGAGAGCGGGTTTGAAGCGGTTCCAGGCCCGGTGCCCCCGAGGAGACCGGTCACGGCCTCCAGGACTGAGGACGCGACCTCGCCTACTACCACACCTGCCGAGTTCGCGGGCAGAACGGCCGACTCCAGCGCACTTACCCCTGCGCGCCCCAGGCCCCGATGGTCTTTCCGTGGCGGTACGCCTCGGTGACAACAGGAGGCGGGGGTCCACGTCGGAGGCCGCGGCAGCGCCGTCGTCGGCCTTGGCGTCGCGGGCGCCGTAGGCGTCGCCGCCGGGGCCGGTTCTCCGGCCGGCAGAATGGCGTCGAACTCGACAAACCGGGCGGTGGTGAGGGTGCGCTGCACGGTGACCCGGTCTCCGTCGGGGCCCAGCATGCCTCCGGCCGGTGCGATGATTGGCACGAGCCGTTCCCCCCGCTCCGCCCCATCTCAGTCAGGCTGCCGTACAGGCTCGGCCAGCTGGCCCAAGTGGTCGCCGTACCCTCCCCGGGCACGCGCGGTCAGGCGCGCGGAGGTGAGGACCGGGAAGCGTCTGGTGCGCAGGACGCGGTGGCCGCTCGCCTTCAGGGCGGCGACCAGCGCGTGGTCCTCACTGGTCGCCAGCGCAGGGTATCCCCCGCAGCGCAGATAGGCGTCCGCCCGCACACCCAGGTTGGCTCCATGGACATGCGGATGGACATCCGGCCGCTCGGGATGGCGGCCAGCTTCCTCGTACTCGCGCATGTGCCGACGGATCACGTCCGTGAGCGCCGGATTCCATCCTTGCGGCCGGACGGTGCCCACCACTGCGTCCCAGCCCTTCTCTGCGCAGGCCCGCTGGTGGGCGAGCCAGCGGGGTGGGACCTCGCTGTCGGCATCGGTCGAGGCGATCCACACGGCGCTCGGGTCCAGGTCGAGGGTGCGCAGGGCCAGCGCCGCACCGGCGGCTCTGGCCCGCCCGGGGTTACGGGAGTCGAGCGGAGCGATCAGAGCGCCCGCTTGGCGCGCGAGCGACTGGGTCGCGTCGGTGCAGGCATCCGCGGCGACGACCACGAGGACCTGGGTGGCGGCCAGGGCGGGGTGCCGGGCAGCCCGGGACACGGCGGCGAGGGCGGCGCCCAGCAGCACCTGCTCGTTGTGCGCGGGTATTACCACGGCCATGGCGGCAGGCCCTGTCACACGAGCCCCTCGAAAGCGGCAGGCGAGGCGGGCGCGGCCTCGCCGGGCAGGACCCGGCTGAAGGTCTGCAGGACGAAGTCCTCTTCCCGGTGATCGGCCCGCAGCAGCAGCCCGGTTTCACGGGCGAGCCGGTCGGCCAACTGCGCGCCCGTGTGCAGGTGCTCGGGCACGGGGTGGTTCCAGTGCACGGTGACCAGGGTCCCGCCCGGTTCGAGCGCGCCGGTGACCCGTGACAGCAGTTCGTTCAGCCGGGCCTCGTCGAAGTAGTAGAGCAGCTCGGACAGCACGACGAGGTCGAAGCGCCCCTCGGGCCACTCCTCAGGCACGGTTAGTCGGGCCACCTCCACCTGTTCGAGATCCGCGGTGCGCCGCCGGGTGGTGTCCACGGCGGAGGCGACCCGGTCGGCGGCGAGGAGCCGCTCGCATCGCGGCGCCAGCTGTCGTGTCAACTGGCCGACGGAGCATGCGGGTTCGAAGGCGTTACGGAAATATGGTCTGGGCAGCGAGGCGAGGGTCAGCGCGTACTTGCGCTGCTCGTACCACCGCTCCTGAAGGTGCCAGGGGTCGTCCTCGCCCCGGTACATGTCCTCGAAGTATCCGGCGGGAGTGCTCACAGGAACACCACCTCGCGGGGGCGCAGATGGTGGGCGAGCTCGTCCGGTGGCAGGACTGCCGCATCCTCCGCTCCCGGCCCCAGGGGCCGGATCTGCGAGGCGAAGGCATCGACGGCGTGCCGCTTCCGGTCCTGGACCTCCGGGGGCAGGGTGAGTTGCGCCGCCCGGTCCCAGGGCACACGGGGATCCTCGGGGCGCGCCCAGTGCCACATCCAGACGGGGTATTCGACGAATGGTGCGTCGGACTCGTGGGCCGCTGCCCGTGCCGCCCGGCCGGCCGCCTCGTGGTCGCTGTGCACGTCGGCGGTCCACGGCGCCGCGACCAGGACCGCTCCCGAGCACAGCGGCACGAGGGCCCGGCGTACGGCCTCCTCGTGGCGGTGCACACCGGAGTCGGGGACGTGCAGCCGTACGATCTCGGTGTCCCCCGCGCCAAGCCGTTCGAGAGCGGTACGGGTCTCCTCGGCGCGGACGCGGACGAGTTCATGGGGGCGCAGGACCCTGCTGTCGGGGTGCGATCCCTCCCCGTCGGTCACGGACACCACGGTGAGACCGTGCCCGGTCGCGGCGAGCCGGGCCAGCGTGCCGCCGAGCCCCAGCACCTCGTCGTCGGGATGGGCGGCGACCACGACGACCCGGCCCCGGGGCGGCAGCGGGAACTCACGCATACTTTCCCAGCCCGGCCACGCCTCCCAGACGCTCTCGTCGGTACCGGGGGCCTGAATGGCGTCGGCGTAGGACGACGTGTCCTCGGTGCGCGCGCTCACTCCTCCTCCCGGCCGCTGACCAGGGCACCGAGTTCGGCGAGGTTGCGCTCGGCGTGGTGCTGACGGATGTAGACGGTCAGGTCGGCGACATCGCGCGCATGGCGTCGGTCGTGGCACAGCGGCCCCGCCCCGGTGCCCCGGCCCACATGCCCGAGCGTGCGGTCGCAGACGGCTTCGACGAATCCCCGCACGCGCAGGCTGCGCAGCCTGGCCTCGCCCTTGGCGTCCAGAGGGTCGGTGTCGATCTCGGCCGCCGCGACCTCCAGGAGCAGCCCGGCCGCCCGCAGGTCGATGTCCACGGCGCCGAGGTGGGCGTCGGTGTGCGGGCCACCTCCGCGGTGGGCTGCGGCACGAAGGGCGCGGGTCACTGCACGCGCCCCGCCGAGCCAGCAGGCCGCCACCCCGATGCCACCGTGCTGGAAACCGGGCCGGTCCACATATCCCTCGACGCCCCCGACGGGTTCGGCGGCCGCCGAGTGGAAGCGCACGTCCGGCGTGTCGGAGCCGGCCATGCCGAGCGCCTGCCAGGTGCCCTCCACCGGCTCGTACGCCCCCTCCGTCAGCGGCACGGCGAAGAGCCGCCTCCCGTCCTCGGCCCGGGCGGTGACCAGCGCGTGCGTACAACTGTGCGCCCCCGAGCAATACTGCTTGAGCCCGTTCACGCTCCACCGCCCGTCGGCGTCCCGCACGGCGAGGAGCCCCTCGCCGGGAGGCTCGGACGCCCACACCCCCCAGCGCCTGCCGGGGACTGGGGCGGGGCCGCCCAGTTCGTCGAGGATCGCCAACGCGTCGACGTGGCCCTCCACCAGCCGGGCGAGACACAGATCGTCCTCGGCGACGGCCCGCAGCGCGGCGAAGCGCTCGGCGGTCGCGCCGCTGCCCGGCAGCGGAAAGTTCAGGTCACCCGCCTCGATCGCGGCGACCGCCGCGCTGAAGCGCGTGGACGTCTCCGCCCGCAGGGTCCGGGCATCGAAGTCATCGGCCTCCCCAGGCCGTGCCGGAGCCTCCGGCACGACGGGGCGTCGTACGGCATCCTCTGTCATCGCGTGTCCTTCATCCATCCGGCCGGCGCTTCATCCGTCCGGTCACCTGCGCTCACTCCAGTGCCCGGTGATGCGCGATTAAAGCCGAACCCATGAGAAACGTCGGCTCTGCGGATGTCGATCACGTCGATGAGCCGAGTGCCGTGCCGACCATGGCTCTACGATCGCCCCTCCGTAGCCCCGCGGCATGCCGAGGCGTCCAGAAGGAGACTCAGCTGGCCGGCGGGGCCGAACGACACCCCGAGCCCGACCCGAGCGAAGAGTGCGGGAGCTGGGCCGGGGCATGCTTCGGCCCTGACGGCGCGAAGATCATCTTCGGCATGCTCGCCCCCGAGTTGCCGCTGGAGGTGGCCCGCCGTGCCCTCGGCTCCCGTGCCCAAGGCCCGCTGTGCCTTGTGCGCGGTGGAGGCCAGGGCGATGGGGCATGCTCCGAGTGCGCGGCTTGTCTGTATGAGGGCGCTGCCGAGCCCAAGGTCTCTTGCAGCCAGAGTTTGTCGCTGACCGATTGGCCGTCGTGACCCTGCAACGGAGACCGGGGATTGGTC
The DNA here is from genome assembly GCF_042728155.1 of Streptomyces sp. NPDC060209. Lineage (NCBI taxonomy): Bacteria > Bacillati > Actinomycetota > Actinomycetes > Kitasatosporales > Streptomycetaceae > Streptomyces > Streptomyces sp. NPDC060209. The sequence continues at coordinate 42,496 of NZ_JBHWZS010000009.1, read as the reverse complement.
CGGGCCGCTGGAACCACCCTCTGGTCGCGTATGCCGTACGGGCTCCTTGTGGCGTCGCGTCAGCGGGTCTCGCTGCTGTTGTTCTTGGCGGGGCGGGCGAGGCGGACCATGGCGCGGTAGAGGGCGGTGGATGCAGGGGCCTCGGGCAGTTGGGGCAGGGGCGCGCCGGGGGCGGCGTAGGAGCGGAGCATGTGGGCGACCAGGCGGCGCCAGGCGTAGGGGGCGGCTTCGCCGGTTGCGGTGATGACTCCTGCGTTGGCCATCAGGAGGATGACGAGGTCCTGGCTGGTGAAGTCGTCGCGGAGGTGGCCGGTGGATTTGGCGCGGGCGATGACTTCGAGGAAGCCGTTGTAGGACTCGGCCCGTCGGGCTTCGAGGGCTTTGGCGGCGGGGAAGGTCATGGTGAGACGTCGGCGAAGCCGCGGTCGGCGGCCTGCATGGCGCACACGGCTCACCGCCCTCGCCGACGCCGAGGTGACCGCCGCCGTGGACGAGATGACCGGCTATCTCACCGCCCTCGTGGCCGAGAAGCGACGCCACCCGGGCAACGATGTGCTGAGCACCCTCATCGCCGCGCGGGACGAGGGCGACCGACTCAGCCAGGACGAGCTGATCTCCTTCACTCTGGTACTGCTCGCCGGAGGCTACGGCACCACGGCCGACCGGCTCGCGGGGACGATTCACCTCCTGCTGGACGAACCAGGTCGGTACCGGAGGCTGCGAGACACACCCGACGCGATTCCCAAGGCCGTCGAAGAACTGCGCGCTACGCCCAGACGAACGTACAAGCGAACTTGCGCATCGCCACGGAGGAGGTCCGACTCGGCGGCGTCACCATCGCCGAGGGGGAGGCGGTGATGGCGATCAACTCGTCCGCCAATCACGACGAGACGGTGTTCCGGGCCCCCGGTCTCCTCGACCTCGACCGCGACCACAATCCCCACCTCGCTTTTGGGCACGGTGTCCACCACTGCGTGGGGGCGCCGGTCGCCCGCATACAGGTCCAGGAGGCGCTGGCAGGGCTCGTACGTAGACTTCCCGGACTGTGCGCCGCGGCACCACCAGTGTGGAAAGCAGGCTTGACCACCCGAGCACCCCGCACTCTGCCGGTCACCTGGTGACGCACATGTCCCCCGGCGACGGGCACGTCATACGTTCCGAAGAGGCCCCGGAGCCACCGGCTTGGCAGGAGACCCTGTGGGCCCGCGTCGAGCCCGGGGTGTGCATCGGCTCCGGCATCTGCCTCGCCACCGCTCCGCGCCATTTCGAGCCCTCCGGCCACACTCACTCACGCACACGGTCCGACGCACCCGTCGCCGACAGCGCGGCGAGGGACGCGGCGGACCTGTGCCCGGTGGAAGCGATCCGGCTTGTCGGAACTCCGCCCGCGACGGGCCCCGTGGCGCCGACCAGCTTGTGACCCGGTCGTGCCACTGCGGTTCGTTCACTGGGGACCATCCCTGCGGGGCGCGGGGAGCAGACGCCGGGGATCCGGGCCCAGGCCCCGGCTGTAGGACCATCCCGGGGCGGGGAGCAGACTCGCTGAACTGCAGGTTTATCTGCGAACCCCAGCTGGACGGTCAGCCGTGCGCCGGCCCGCCCGGCCAGCGCGAGCCCCGCACATCCTCGTCATCGCCTACAGCGATCGCGATGCCATCGAGTTCCTACGCCGTGCCGGACTCGAAGACCCCCACCTGCTGCTCGATGACCCGGCATGGGTCCGGTGGCGGCACGGGCGACGGCCTCGTCCTCGTGGCGCTGGAGGGCGAGGCCGTCGTCGGGGGCGTGTCAGCGGCTGGCGCTCAGCGTTACAGCCATTGCCGGAAGCCATGCCCGCCGGAGGCGTCCCTGGCCGATGGTTACGCTTCCTGGAGCTGGGACAGGATCCACTGGCCGAGTTCCGGGGTCATGACGGTGTGACCTTCGTTGGTGGTGGCGCAGAGGAAGTCGTGGAGGTCGCTCCTCTCACGGTCGACCTTGGAGTAGAGGGCAGTGTGGTCGTCGATGTCGGCCGACGCCACAGCGCTGATGGTGGGGACGAAGGTGGAGGTGTTGTGGGTGGGTTCCGCCTTCTGCCCGTTGACCACTGAGGCCAGCACGGCGGCCAAGCCGTAGTTGGCGGCGTCTTCCAGGAGATGTGCCTTGGGGAAGAGGCCGCCGGGAGCGCCGTCGAGTTCGGGGAAGCCGGCGGTGTTGATCGAGACGGCGGCTTGGCGCGCTTCCGCGATCTGGGCGACGGTCTGTTTTCCGGGGCCCTGGGTGCGCAGGTTGGCGTTCACCTTCGGTCCGAGGGCGGTCATCGCGGTGTCGTCGGCGGGGATGTTGTTCCCGGCGCCGGTGCCCGTTCCGTTGGCGACACCGAGCAGGCGGGGGCGCTGGGGCCAGTCGCCCACCCGCTGGAGTGCTTCCAAGAAGTGGGTCCGTTCCCGGTCCTGGCCGGCGGTGACGTCGAGGTTGACCTCGGTGCCGGTTTCGACGTGCCAGCGCAGCATCTGGCGTGCGGCCGGGCTGTTGACCAGGTCGGAGTAGAGGCTGAGGAACGGGTTGGCGTCACCCCAGCGTTCCTTCACGAAGTGGGCGAATGCCTGGACTCCGAGGGGCAGCCACGCCCCGCGGTGCGGGGTGTCGTAGGAGAGGTAGGTGGAGGTCTCGTGGTCCTCCTCCTGCGTTTCCATCTTGGCCAGGGCGTAGCGGGTGACCATTCCTCCCATGCTGAAGCCGCCCACCGTCAGCCTGGCGTCGCCTTCGCGGTCGGCGACCGTCCTGCGGATGCACTCGATCGCGACGTCGGCGTTGTCGAGGATGGACGCGGAGCGCTCGTTGAAGCCCAGGAGGATGACGTCGAAGCCGTTCTCACGCAGCGTGGAGATGAACGGGTAGTCCCCGTTCTCCAGGCCGTCGTACAGCTCGTAGCCGTTGCTCGGCCCCATGGCGAAGCCGTCGGCGAGGATCACCGGCCGCCGGACGGCGCTCTGGCCGGATGAGCTGTAGAAGACCCAGGCGGTCCCGTGGTGGAGCTCCCACTCGGTGTCCCAGGGGTCCGCTTCCGCGGCTGCGGGCTGAGCCCCCGGAGGGGTGCCCCAGATACTGACAACAGGCTTGGACATGCTTCAACGACTCCTTGGTGTCGCGGCCGGTCACACCGAACACGGTTATCGTCTCGACGCAAGCATCCGATCCTCGCCCAAATCCGGCGGCATCACTCTTCCGTGGACGAAACGCCTCCTTTCGCACCTGTCCTTGCCTCGTGTACGGGGGCAGGAGTAGCGCAGCGTTGGAATACCGCCTCTTCGCCACTCGTGTAGAGGTCATCCACATCGCTGCCCGGATGGGCCAGCCGTTCCTTCTCGGGCCGACAGGCGCGTACGACGTCGCGCTGAACTGGCACTTCTCGGTGTGGATGGCGCACTCGCCTTAGAACACCCAGGCTGCGCACGTGTGGAAGCTGCGGACCTTCTTCAACTTCTTGTGGTTCTCCCGGGGCGAATGCGGGTGGCGAAACGCGCCAGCCGAGGACCGCGCGGCATACGCGTGGTGGCGCCGTCGGGATGAGGCAAGGCCCCGGGTGGAGGACAGCACCTGGGACCGGGAGGTCGCGACCGTCAACCAGTTCTACCTATGGGCCTTTGAGCAGGACCTCGCACGGATGAATCCGATCCGGCAGCGCTCCGCGGCTCCGTCACCGTGGTCCGGCGGTGGCTCTCGGCTTGTGCCGGCGGAGGTGTCCCATGTCGGGCCGCGGCGCGAGGCGAAGTGGCTTCCCCCGTTCTCCTACCGACTGTGGCGGAACGTGGGCCTGTGCGTGTTCAACTCCGGGGACCTGCCGCGCTCGCAGTTCCGCGGCCGGTGGGCGGTACGGAACGCGGCCTTCTCGATGTCATGATCCGTACGGGCCTCCGGCTGGGCGAGCAGTCGGCGCTCACCGTCTTCGGACTGCCGGAGCTGCCACCGCCCGGCTCGGGCATCGTCAATGCCCGTACGGTGCTGCCGAACGAGACCTCCAAAGGACGTTCTGGACGGGCGGCGTACATGCCTGTCTCGACGCTGCGGGACGTATGGGGCTACATGGTGTGGGATCGCAGGGAGATGCTCGACTACGGGCGGCTCGCGGCTTCTATACCCCGAACCGGCACTCGCTGGTGGTGGAAGATCCGGCGTTGGCCGTCCGTGCGGATCGCAGGCAGGTGGGTTCCGGTCGCGCGGCTCGACGCCCAGGAGCGTCGCCATCTGCTGGTGGCCGGTCCGGAGGGGTGGGAACCGGCGATGGTGAGGCTGAACCAGTGGGGGCTGCCGATGTCGGTCTCGGGTTGGAAGCAGGTCTTCGCCGACGCCAACGCACGGTGCGCCGCGCAGAAGGTGGCGCTGCGGGTGACGCCACATATGCTCCGGCACTCGTACGCGGTCATCACGCTGGAGCTGCTGTGACGGGGGCACCTTCAGGCGCTGGGCGAGATGAATGGCGAGCAGCGGCTGACCGGTGATCCGCTGAACTGGGTGCGGATCCGGCTGGGGCACCGTTCGGCGACGACCTCGGCCCTGTATCTGCAGACGCTTCAGAACTGGAGATGCGGACCCGGTTGAAACTGGTGCCCGAGGGTGCGTGGGAGCGGGTTCAGCCCGGAGGGCTGGTCGGAACGGGGTGGTGGCCGCGTGACCCCTGCGACGGAACGTCCTGATCGCGGGCGGGGTGCCGCTGTTCCCAGCCAGTTCTCGGACACTTCGTGAAGGCGCTGGTGGACCTGGTGGATCGGGATGTGCACGCTGCCCTCGATCCAGCCCCCCGCACGCTCACCGTCACGACGCACGTCCAGGATCGGTCAGGTCCACGGGCGCGGGCCTGCGGCGTTGGCGCGGCCATGTGGGCATAAGTAGGACGGTCGCACTGAGGATCAGCGACAGTCCTCTCACGCGGTCGGTGGATCCCCGGAGGTCGGGGGAATCGCAGTCGCCGTACGATGACCGCGTGACCAGCCCCATGCAGCCGTCGAGCCGTCGCCCCGCGGGGCGGGGCTTTCTGCTGCTGGTGCTGGCGGTGCTGGCCGGTGTGCTGGCAATGCACGGCCTGGGGCCGGCATCTGCTCACACGAAGCAGCCGACGGTTGCCAGTGGCCACGCCATGATGCCTGCGAAGTCGGCCGACCATCCGATGGTCGGAGACTGCTCGCACGGCGATGGCGGAGCGAATCACCACGCGGACGCCACGTGTGCGGCGACCGGTATCGGCGTTCCGTACGCGCCGCCCGTCCTGGCTGCAACTCTCGATGCCGTGCCCGTACCCGTGGCGCTGCCCGGCAGTGCGGCGGGGACCCCAGAGAGCGGCCGGGCGCCGCCCGACCTCGCCGAGCTGCAACTCCTGCGGATCTAGGACCACCCGCACGGCACCTCCTCGCCTGGCTTGACCGGCGAGTGATGCCGCGCTCCGGCATGTCCTCATTCCGTATCGGCGCCCACCCACTCAGGGCGGCGCACCAAGGAGTCGCACCACCATGCAGAAGAACCTCATCCGCCGGACCTCCCTCGTCGTCGCCGCGGGCGCCGCTTCCCTCGTGCTCGCCGCGTGCGGGTCGAGCGACGACGCCTCCGGCGGGCACGACGGTCACGGCTCGTCGTCCTCGGCCTCCTCGCCCGCTCCGGCCACCCAGGGCCAGCACAATGCCGCCGACGCCGCGTTCGCCAAGGGAATGATCCCCCACCACCGTCAGGCCGTTGAGATGGCCGACCTCGCGCCTGGCAGGGCCGAGTCCGCCGAGATCAAGAAGCTCGCCGAGGAGATCAAGGAGGCCCAGGACCCGGAGATCAAGACTCTGTCGGGCTGGCTGACCTCCTGGGGTGAGCAGGTTCCCGCCGAGGGCGCCATGGACCACTCCATGCACGGCAGCGGCGGCGGCATGATGACGCCCGAGGAGATGGACAGCCTGAAGCAGGCGTCCGGCAAGGCGTTCAACACCGCCTTCATGGAGATGATGATCAAGCACCATGAAGGCGCAGTGGAGATGGCCAAGACGCAGAAGGCCGACGGCGCCTTCCCGGAGGCCAAGACGATGGCGGACGCCATCATCACCTCGCAGACCGCCGAGATCGCCACCATGAACAGCCTGCTCGGCAAGAGCTGACCCACCCGGCGAGGGGGTGTGCCGGGGCATGCGGCCCGGCACACCCCCTTGGCTGGGGCTCAACCCGCTCGCAAATACCCCCTAGGGGTATATGTTTGCGCTGTGGGTCCGCGGGGAGCGGGTCACGCTGGACGGGATCGGGGTTGACGGTCATGGACCACAGCGCACACCGCACCGGTGCCGCTCACGACCACGCCACGCACCAGACGCACGGCGACCACGGGCTCGGGAGCGCATCCTGGGGGACGGCGGCGAAGGCGACGCTGCACTGTCTGACCGGCTGTGCCATCGGCGAGATCCTCGGCATGGTCATCGGTACCGCCCTGATGTGGGGCAACGTCCAGACGATGATCCTGGCGATCGCCCTGGCGTTCGCCTTCGGTACTCCTTCACCCTCTTCGCGGTCCGGCGGGCCGGCCTGGACTGGAAGAGCGCGGTCAAAGTCGCCCTGGCCGCGGACACCGTCTCGATTGCGGTGATGGAACTCGTCGACAACGGCATCATTGCCCTGACGCCCGGTGCGATGGACGCCCACTTGTCGGACGCGCTGTTCTGGACGGCGCTGCTGGGCGGCTTCGCCGTGGCTTTCGTGATCACGACGCCGGTCACCAAGTGGATGATCGGCCGCGGCAAGGGCCACGCCGTCGTCCACGCCTACCACTGACCCATCCGCTCAGCCCCGGGCCGGGCCGCACCCTTCACGGTGCCGCCGGGCACATTCGCACGGAGGGGCGTTAGCTGGAGGTGGGCCTGAGGTTTTTGCAGGCGGCCCACCCGGATCCGCCGACCCCAGGCGTTTCAAGGAGGCACGCTGATGTCCAGCACCGTCAAGGACATGCTCGCCACCTACCCGGCCGACCTCGGCACCATCGACCAGGCCAAACTCACCCGCTGCATCGAGGAGTGCATCGCCTGCGCGCAGGCGTGCACGGCGTGCGCGGACGCCTGCCTGTCCGAGGGCATGGTGGGTGACCTGGCCAAGTGCATCCGTACCGACATGGACTGCGCCGATATCTGCACCGCGACGGCCGCGGTGCTTTCCCGGCACACCGGCTACGACGCCAACATCACCGCCGCGATCCTGCAGGCGTGCGCCATGGTCTGCAAGGCGTGCGCCGACGAATGCGGACAGCACGCGGACATGCACGAGCACTGCCGCGTCTGCGCCGAAGCCTGCCGCTCCTGCGAGCAGGCGTGCAACGAACTCCTCGGCGCCCTCGGCTGACAAAGGCAGCTACGCCGGGGGGAGCTCAACGCGGCTGGGAGGCCATCTCGCGCGCTGGCGGCGGCGCCCCTAGCGGGTCACCCCACGCGGCTTGAACACCGACAGGAACGCTGCCGTGAGGAGCACCAGCAGGGCGGCGACCGCGTCCGCGATCAGCTGGGTGCGTACGCCTGGCAAGCTCGCCGCCCGCGAGTGCGGCCCGGGCGGCCTCGTCGGCGAGGTGCCCGACCGGCTGCATGTGGACCAGCAGAACAAGGGTCGCGATCACCGTTGTTGAAGCGTGGCACAGCGCGCAAACGACTGGACCCCTGAGCGGCGCCAGGCATACGCCAACGACCTCGGATCCGAACCGTCTCTGGTCGCCGTCACTGCAAAGTCGAACCGCTCCATGGGCGGCAAGAACCCCGCTCAGCGGCTGCCCCCGCGAAGAGCGCGCCTACAGACTGGACGGCCACCAAACTGCGTTGGAAGTTCACCGCCGACAAGTCAACCTTGCCAAGAACTGCACCGACACCACCGTCGAGTTCGAAGAAGCCGCCCAGTGACGCTTACAGCAACGGCGCCTCCTCCCCTCTCAAGGAGGGGAAGGAAAGCAGGTACTTTCGATGCCCGCGCACTCCGCCCAATCAGGGCCGACCCAGCGGGCACGGGGAGCAGGTGTAGCGCGCCCCTTCCGGGTGGCAGGCTTTGGGACCATCCATCCCCACAGACGCACGAAGCCCAGTCCGAGGACGCCAACTCCAGTGCGCCCAATGTCTTGTCAGACGCTCCTGAACACCTCGTCGTACGCCAGGCGGGGTGCGCGGGGCCGAAAGGCGTCCGGGCCCGGGCGGCCGACATTCGCCACGACCAGCGCGGTGTTGCCCGCCGGGGAAGAACTCCTCGGTGACGGCCTTGGCGTCGAAGCCCGCCATGGGGTCCACGGCGAGGCCGGCGGCCCGTGCTCCCACGAAGAAGTAAGCGATTTAGAGGGAGGCGTTGACCACGGCGGTGTCGTGCCACATGGACTCGTCGGCGAACAAGTCACGGGCGATCGGTGCGTGCGGTGCGACTTCGGACAGCTTCTCGTGGAATTCGAGGTCGGCGGCGAGGACGACGACGAGCTGAGCCTGGCGCACCTTGGGTTGGTTGCCGGGTGACATCCACTCGACGAGTCGTGCGCGTGCCTCGTCGCTGCGGATCAGGACGGCGCGCAGTGGCTGGCTGTTGAGCGAGGTCGGAGCGTTCTTGATCAGCTCGTGGATGGCGGTGACCTGGTCGTCGGTCACCGACTCGTCGGTGTATGTGTGTGCGGTGTGGGCCTTCTTGAAGAGAAGGTCCTGCGCGTCGGTGGCGAGTGTGGGAGTCATAGCGTTTCACCTCGTGTAGGAGAGCTGTTCGGTGTGGCGCGCGGGTAGCTGCCGAGAAAGATGATTAGGCCTTTGCGTCGGCGTAGGGCCGCGACAACTGAATTAACGGGGCTCGTCTATATGGCCCTCGAATTCGAGGAGGTAGGAGTAGTCGCCGAAGCCGGCGCCGTTGGGCCTGGAGAGCACCGATGTCAACGGCACGGATGTGCGGACGAACTCATGGAGTACGTCGTGGAGGTCGATCACCTTACCCACCAGCGGCACGAGCAGGGTGCTGCGGTCCGCGCCCGTCGGCATGGACTTCGTATTGTGTGGGACCTTCACGAATCGGGTCACCGCATCCGCTGCCGAGGAAGTCGACCCGCTCGCCCTCGGCCTCCAGAATCTTGGCGATCTCGAAGGCCACGGCCGAGCCGAAGGAGTAGCCGGCCAGCGCGCACGGTCCGTGCGGCTGCTTTTCGCGGATGGCGGCGGCGTAGGTACGGGCCATTTCATCGAAGGACTCGAAGGGCTTCTCGCCGGAGTTGAAGCCGCGCGCCCGCAGCGCGTAGAAGGGCCGCTCCTGTACGAAGTGCTTGGCCAGGTTGACGAAGACCGGAACTTCGCCGACGCCCGGGTGGACGCAGAACAGCGGCGTCTTCTCGCCGCCGGTCTGCAGAGGGACGATCGGGTCGTACACGGCAGGGCCGGTGTCCTGGCCCACCGCGATCCGCTTGGCCAGCTCGCGGACGCTCGGTGTCGCCCCGATCACACCAGCCGCACCACCCGGTACAGGGTCCGCACTTCGCGGCTCATGCCGGTGGGTGTCGGGTCGGTCAGCGCCTGGCGTAGGGAAGCAGCCCCCTCCTTCGTCAGGCGTCTGTGAGCGTGGGGGCATTTCGGCTCGCGCCGGGCGGCTGGCCGGTGATGCGTTTGAAGGCACGGCTGAAGGCGGCTTGAGAGGCATAGCCGAGACGTTCCGCCACTGCCTGGATCGGCAAGGTGTCCTGGGCCAGCCACTGGCTGGCGAGGATCATCCGCAGTTCGGTGGCGTAGCGGAGGGGTGACATACCGATCGTGGACTGAAAGTGCCGCGCGAACACCGAGCGTGAGATATTGCACTCCGCCGCCAGCTCCGCCACAGTCCACTGGCGGCCCGGTTGCCGGTGCAGAGCCAGGATGGCGCGAGCCAGCCGAGGGTCACGCAATGCCGCCGCGAGGCCGGCGGTGTTCTCGCAGCCGCATTCCACCCAGCCTCGCACGACCATCGCCGCCGCCACTTCCGCGAGGCGCGCAAGAATCCCGGCGAATCCCACGCGTGCGGCACACACCTCATGCTTCATCGACGCGAGAACAGGCAGAAGTCCGGGATACCGCTTCCCCGCGGCGTCAACCAGAATGATGTCGGGCATGAGCTGGCTGAGTCCCTGCATCCCGCCAAGGTCAAGTTCCATGCAGCCGTGGAAGAAGATGGCGCTGGGCGTGGGATCGGTGCTCGGGCAGGCATTCACGTCACCCACCGCGCCATCGAGAGGGGTGGCGCCGAAGTCATCTATGCCCCGCACCGGAAGGTCCGGGTGGGAGAGCAGCTGATGCGCTCCGCCGTGCGGAATGAACACGACGCTGCCGGCCGAGAGCTCGTGCAGGGTTCCGTCCTCGGTGCGTATCAACGCGGACCCCACCGCGAGGAAGTGGAAATAGGCGCGTCCTGGCTTGGCGTCAAAACGGAGACCGAACCGTGGCCCTAGATGGATGCGGTGGTACCGGACACCGCGCAGTCGCATGCTGATCAGCAGCTCGCTGATGAGGTCGGAAGACAGAGCGAAGGGCCCGTAGGCCGCACCGCCAGGAGTATCGGTCAAAGATTGCGTACGTTCTGTCATAGATCATCCTGAAGCTCGCGCTTAGTCTTGACAAAACACTTTCACGCGAACTGGAGGATGTAAACAGATGAGCAGCGATATGTCCGATGCCCGGCCGAATGCGAGCCGTGAGGACGCGGACTACAGGAAGGTGGTGCCGCCCGAACCGGCCTCGTCTTCTTGGTCAGCGGTGCTCTCGCTGGCGATGGGTGTTTTCGCGTTGCTGACCGCAGAGTATCTACCGGCCAGCCTGTTGACTCCCATGGCTGCTGATCTGGGGGTGTCGAAAGGCCTTGTGGGGCAGGCAGTGACTGTCACGGCAGTGGCAGCTGTGCTCTCCGGGTTGCTGACGGCAAGCCTGACCCGGAGAGTCGACCGGCGGAAGTTGCTGCTCGGCTTCACCATTTTGATGATCGTGTCCAACCTGCTCGTTGCTATGGCTTCCAGCCTGGCCGTGCTTCTGGTGATGCGGATACTTTTGGGAATCGCGCTGGGTGGTTTCTGGAGCTTGGCGGCGGCAGTAGCCATGCGCCTCGTGCGGGCGGCGCTGGTTCCCCGTGCCGTATCGATCATCTTCAGTGGCATTGCGGTGGCGACCATCGTGGCGGTGCCACTCGGCAGCTACCTTGGCGAGGTGTCCGGCTGGCGCAGCGCCTTCGTGGCGGCGACCGCACTCGGCTTGGTGGCGTTGGTCTTCCAGCTGTTCACCGTGCCTTCGATGGCACCCCACGACACTGCGCGACTGGGCACACTGTGGACAGTGCTGCGGCGTCCAGGATTCGCGGTGGGACTCGCGGGCATGGTGCTGGTTCACATCGGGCACTATGCGCTGTTCACCTATGTCCGGCCCGCTTTGGAGGACGTAGCCAAGGCCGATGTCAACGAGCTGGCGATGCTGCTGTTCGTCTTCGGCGTGGCGAACTTCGTCGGCACACTGTTCGCCGGGTGGCTTCTGGAACGCAGCCTGCGCCTGACGCTGACGCTGATGCCGGCACTGATGGGCGTCGCGGCACTGAGCTTGGCGCTGATTCCCGTCGGTCAGGCCGGGTACGTGGCGCTGGTGGCCCTGTGGGGTATGGCTTTTGGTGGTGTTTCGGTGGCTTGGTCGAACTGGGCCACTCGTATGGTGCCAGACCAAGCAGAGAGCGCGGGCGGTCTCGTGGTGGTGGGTGTGCAGTCTGCCATCGCCGCCGGTGCTGCCGCCGGCGGCGCACTGTTCGGCATTGGCGGCGTCGTCACGGTATTCACCATCTCCGGAGTGGTGTTGCTCGCCTCCGCGCTGCTGATCGTGCTGCGGGTCAAGGCGCCCCAGCACCGCGCAGAGGCTCAGTCCTGAAAGATCCTGTCGACGGCGCGACGACGTGCCCGTAGCTGGCGTACACCCTGTGGGCGGCGTTGCGACACTAGTAGTGCTTGGTCATGTTGGTGGGGGGTCTGGCATGTCGCGGTGACAGGTGGGGCAGGCGCCGGTCCAGGTCGCGAGGAGTGTCCCGTCGTCGTCCTCGTCGATCCAGTGCTTGAAGCTGTCGCGTTCGTATCCGGCTCGCCTTTCGACCCCCGGCCGGGATCTTCGCGATGGCGTCCACGAGCGACAGACCACCTTCGGCGGGGCCGCCACCGACCGCACCAGACGGTGCTGCGGCCGAGGCGTCCAGCCGCCGCGGACGGCTTCGCGTCACCTTCGTCAGCGAGCTGCGGGTTGCACCCGGCCAGCAAGACAGCGAGCAATGCGGCGGCGATCGGCAGGGTTCGGCGACGGTTCGCTGACGGGCTCCCGGTGCTGGGCACTCATGCTCCCAAGGCCGCACCTCGCATGACAGAAGGTCATATGCGCTGGTCGTAACCACTGACAAAGGGCGCGGCGGCGCTCGCGTCAGAGGCGAAGTCACCAGTCAACGTGGGTGCTGATCCAAGCGGTCAGGCCGTCTTCGTCGTCATCGGGCGGGAGGCCGGGGCCGCAGGTAAGGGGCGTGAGGGAAAGCTGCAGGTGGGTGAGGTAGGCGTAGGGGCCGTTGTCGGCAGCCGGCCCGAGGACCACAGCGTGGGTGGGGGTGCGCCAGATGCGGTGGGTCAGGGGCGGCCCGGTGACAACGGCTGCGGACGACAGCAGCGTCCTTTCCGGACCGGACCCGAGGTGTTCGGTCACTGCCTGTGCCGCCTGGGTGAGAACGGCCTCGCACTCCTGGTCTGTGCACGCCCGGCGGCCACTCCAGCCGGGCAGCTGCTGCCAGTCGTCCATGACTTCGTACAGCCAGGGGCCGTTGGCCATGCTGTCGTCGTCCGGATCAACGGGATACATCTCGCCGAAGACAAGGAAGCGCCGCGCGTCAGGGCGGCCGAACGGGTCATAGCCTTCCGTGCACAGGACGTGTCCGTATCCGGTCCTGACGGAGTCGCAGACCAGCTCGTGTTCCCAGCTCCATCCGCGCTGCTGCATCTCCACAGCCATCGCGTCGTCGGTGTCCAGGACGGGAACAGTCGCCAGGGCAACGAACTCAGCGACCACTGCTGTGGTCAACGGCAGGTGTGCGAGCGCATGTACGGATATCGGCATACGGGCACTCTAGGAGAGGCAGAGGAGCGAGGAAGAACTACCGCGCTTGTACCGTCCGCCGAAGACCCGATCGAGTTCAAGCATTGGTTCTGACCGTCACGGGCAGGCAGGTGCGCAGGCCCGGAGTTCGGTGGCTTCGGTCAGGAGGCCGGTGTCGGAGCGGTGGATGCCCAGGGACTGGTCGGCGTGGAGCCGTGATCCGCACAAGGCGCATTCCCATCCCTTGGCTTGGGCGAAGGTCAGCCGGGTCAGGTCCAAGCGCGAATCACGGGCTTCGTCCGGGGGGCTGTTCAGGAGGGATTCCGGGCGCAGGGTGGGGTGTCGACGAGGGGCTGCTGGCGGGGGTGAGCCAGTAGGGCCCGGGTGGTCTCTGCTTGTGCCGGGCCGGCAGGAACACCTGGGACCCCTCGCCGAGCACCGCGGCCGGGGCCATTGCGTTCCAGGAGCCGGTAGTTCCGGGCGACACCAGATGCTGCGGGCCCTTGGATTCACGATGACCGGCACGACCTGATGGTCGAGACGCTCGATGGCCTGCAGGCCCAGGAAGCGCGGCACGCGAATCGCGTCCCAGTCCTCACCTGCCGGGGTCATTGCGCGGTGCGTGGGCGATGGCTACAGCCACGATTTCCCGGTCGAGGACTTGGTGCAGGCGTACTGCCCACAGGCGCTGCAGTGTGTTCCGGGTCATCCCGGCAGCCGCCCACAGGTCAGCAACTCACCACGGGGCCCTCCCACCGGGGGAAACGCACACGGCCTTTGCTAGCTGTCATCAAAGCAATTTTGTTGGCACCGAGATCGAAGCCGCCGGACCGCTCATGGCCTGGCCCGTGTGTGCAGGGCCAGCGCGCAGGCAAGCGCGAGCACGCCCGATCCGACCAGCGCGAGCGTGCCTGGGGAGCTGATCACTCGGTACGGGCCGATGGCCAGTACAGAGCGCCGCGCCTGGATGGACAGCGCACTTCCGGTGCTCTGAATGGACCCCAGCGACACCAGGGACATGGCGGAGCCGATCGAGCCGACGGACATCGAAGAGCCGATGGACCCGATGGATAGCGCGCTGCCAACCGAACCGATGGACAGCACGGACCCCACGGAGCCGATCGACAGGAATGAGTCCTTCGACCACAAGGAGAGCGAGGAACCCCCGACCGGTCGGGAGTAATTATTCACCATGGGGGTCATTGTGCCGCGAGAGGGCCCAAGACCGGCATAGCACGTGACAACGGCCTCGCCGAATTCTCGCCGGTTACAAGCAGCGTGCGGATCCCATGACAACAAGCCTGCCTCGCCGAGGCGGAACCGCAGGTCAACGTAGCCCCTGGCGACACCAATCATGCTTCGGCACGGCCGCGAAACCGCAGTGCCCTTCAGAGGCCTGAAACGGCGTCGCTCCCCGCCCCGGTCGCGCCGAGGGCGCCGGGGCCGGCCGGGGCGTGGCGATCGGCTGGAACCCAATCGTTCTAAGGCTGAACGAAGGCGTTCACTGATCCCCGGTCCCGCGCGGCCAGCATTGACCCGCTCACCTTCGGCGGCAACATCACCCAGACCGCGACCGGTTCCTACCGCCTCGCCTCGGCCAAAGCCCAAGTGGAGCAAGCAGCCGGCTGAGAGACCGAGGACCTGCACCACGAGGCGCTGCCGGCATCCCAGGACCTGCGTCATGGGGCGCTGACGAGGCACCAGCTTCGATGTTCCGCAGCAGTTCGCCGTCATCGTCATAGAGCTCAAGGCTGAACCGTAGGCCGAACCTGGACAGCAGCGCTGCCAGATCCTCGAACCGTTGAGGATCAACAACCCCGTTCAGAAGCGTGTTCTTGTCGGTCGGGTCGACCTCGATGCAACACCAGCTGGTCTCGACCTCATACGACTCCCACGAAGCCGCTCTCAAGCTCCAGCCTGCCCCGATGAAGTGCTCGGCCACCAACCTGGCGCTCGGGGCCCCTGCCAGGCCACCACACACATTGTTGTTGATCTCAAGCCATACGGGATCGAGCCGCTGGCCCTCATCCGATAGGTCCACAACTGAAGTATGAAGCAGCCCCCACAACCCGTGACCGCACACGCCTTCGACCATCGGCATGGCCAGCTCCCAGCTCCGGCCGATGGAACGACCGAGAAACGGAGCGACCCACATGTGGTACATGGACGTGACGTTGGTTCGACGCCGACAGCGAGGCCCATCGGATCCCGGGACCATACCTGCACGCGCGGGAGCAGGCTCAGTGACCCGCAGGTCTATCCGTCCTCAGGCGGTTCGTCGAGCACTTTCACCCACTCGGACTTCGGGGGTATTCCACTACCCGCCGTCCGCTGCGAGTTCAGGATTCCCGAAGGCCCTCTCGTGAGCGAACTCGCACTTGTAGGCAGTGGCTTTGTCCACGAGTTGCGAGAAACGACAGTGCTTGGGTGGCCTGCTGCCGAACGCTTCACGGGTGCCCGAGCATCCCGGTCCTCAGTCTGAAGGGCGGGCTTGGGTGGTCAGTCCTGGAACGACGAGGGTGAGCCAGCGTGCGCGGGCGACGGGGAGTTGTTCGGTGGGGGCGGTGGAGAACAGCAGGTAGATGTCGTTGACGGTGACGTCGGGGTTGACGTCACCGTCGGCCTGTCCGGTGCGGATCAAGGCGGCTACGGCTTTGCCCGCGCGGTCCTCGTCGGCACGGTCGCCGGGCTCGGTGCCGAGGGCCTGGGCGGCGGCTTTGACGGCGCGGTCGGTCACGGACGCCTCAATGACGCGGCCGAGGAAAGCGGTCAGCTCGTCCAGCGCGCGGGCGCCGGCGGTGACGCGTGCGAGTGCAGCCTCGGCGTCGTCGGCGACGCGGGCGACGTACTCGGCGACGACGGCCGCGACCAGGTCGGTCTTGGTGGGGAAGTGCCGGTACAGGGTGCCCACGGCCACGCCCGCGGCGGCGGCTATCTCGTCCATGCCGACGTCCGGGCCGTGTGCGGTGATCTGCTCGCCGGCCGCGACGAGGATTCTCTTGCGGTTGCGGACCGCGTCGGCGCGCGGCGCCCTGGCCTGGGTCATGAGACGCGTCAGCCCTTTCCATTTGCACAAAGATGAACCATGGCTCATGATAGATAGTGAACCAAGGTTCATCCTAGTCGTAAGGAATTAGCCATGCCCGCCAAGACCGCCCTCGTAACCGGTGCGTCGTCCGGCATCGGCGAGGCCACCGCCCTGAAACTGCAGCAGCTCGGCTACACCGTGTACGGAGCCGCCCGCCGCACCGACCGCCTCCAAGAGCTCGCCGACCGCGGCATCCGCCCGCTGCCGATGGACGTCACCGACGACGACTCCATGCGCACCGGCGTGGACCGCATCACCGCCGAGACCGGCCGCATCGACGTCCTGGTCAATAACGCCGGCTACGGCTCCTACGGCGCCCTCGAGGACGTCCCCCTGGACGAGGCCCGCTACCAGTTCGAGGTCAACGTCTTCGGCGCCCTGCGCCTGACCCAGCTCGTCCTGCCCCACATGCGCGCCCAGCGCTCCGGGACCGTCGTCAACGTCACCTCAATGGGCGGCAAGATCTATACACCGCTCGGCGGCTGGTACCACGGAACAAAATTCGCCCTCGAAGCCCTGAGCGACTGCCTGCGCCTTGAGGCCAAGCCCTTCGGCATCGACGTCGTCGTCATCGAACCCGGCGGCATCGCCACCGAGTGGGGCGCCATCGCCGCCGACAAGCTGGGGAAATCTTCCGGCGACGGCCCCTACTCCACCCAGGCCACCGCCGTGGCCCACTCGCTGCGCTCCGAGGCCAACGCCAAACGCAACTCCCCGCCCAACGTCATCGCCGACGCCATCGGCAAGGCCGTTACCGCCCGCCGCCCCAATACCCGCTACGCCACCGGCTTCGGCGCACGCCCGCTTATCGCCCTGCGCCGCATCCTCCCGGACCGCGCCTTCGACGCACTCATCTCCCGCGCCGTCGGCCTGCCCCGCTGAGCGAACCGGGGGTGCCCGCTACGCGCCGGGCGCTGTTGGATCTCGTCCGGCGCTGACCCGGCGAGGTTAGAGACTGAAGATTCGTCGTGCGTTGCCGGACAGGAACAACTCAGCGGCTTCCTCGTCGAGGCCCAGTTCACCGATGTGTTCCAGCGCCCGGCTTGGGGTGATCATGGGGTATCTGGTGCCGAACGGCACCTTCCTGCGGCCCCGGCCGCGCAAGTAGTCGATGAGCTCGGGCGGGTAGCGGCGGGCGGTGTAGGCGCTGGTGTCGATGTAGACGCCTGCGTGCTTGTCGGCCACCGCGATCATCTCCGTAGTCCACGGGTAGCCGATGTGTCCGCGCTGTCAGTACCCGGGGCCAGCATGCCTACCTGGGTCATGACTCAGATCCTCCGTCACGGGCAGGCACTCGGCGAGCAGGTCGACGACGTCGCGCCAGGCTCGCTGCGCGTGCCGTGGGTGGTAGCCGACGCCGGGGACCACGCGGTGGCCGACCGGCGGGTGGTGGAAGGCGTGCAAGGCGCCGCCGTAGACCGCGAGGCGCCAGTCGACGCCCGCGGCCTGCATCTCAGCGGTGAACGCGTTCCGTTGCGCGGGCGGCATGATCGGGTCTTCCGACCCGACCCCGGCCCACACCGGGCAGCGAATGCGCGCCGCCTCGCCCGGTCGGCCCGTGGTCAGTGCGTTGACTGTCCCGATCGCGCGCAGGTTGACGCCGTCGCGCCCGAGTTCCAGTCCGACGGCACCCCCTGTGCCATAGCCGACGGCGGCGATCCGGTCGGGGTCGGTCCGCGGTTCGGTGCGCAACACATCGAGCGCCGCATGGCCGATGCCTCGCATCCGGTCGGGATCAGCGAGCAGCGGCAGGCAACGGGCCAGCATCTCCTCGGGGTCGCCCAAATAGCGCCCGCCATGAAGGTCGAAGGCCAGCGCTACATATCCCAGCTCGGCGAGAGCATCGGCCCGGCGGCGCTCGACGTCGCTGAGCCCCATGCCTTCTGGTCCGAGCAGCACCGCGGGCCGGCGGTCGACGCCGGCCGGGAGCGCGAGGTGCCCGATCATCGTCAAACCGTCGGCCGGATACTCGACCGTACGCGTCGTAATCGTCGTCATGAGACTGGACTGTAGTGATCGTCGAGCCCGGTCCGGCCGGTGTTCTGCCGCTGGCAGAACGGCGCGGGTATCCCTCTGAAATACGGCGAGGGCCCACAAGAACCATCACAAACCCCGCCCCCACGGCAGCACTGTCGGATCACCTGCCCGGGCCACGGCGTTGGAGGCTGACCCTCGCAGCAGGTTTCTGGGGTATACCGGCCCGCTCCCGTGAAGGGCGTCACCAGCTGGTTCCCTCACGGCTCAGGCAGCCTGGCCGAGACCGGCGGCGGTCAGGTCCTGCTCGCGCAGCGGGGTGAAGCCGACGTCGAGTTTCGGGTCGTACGCCTCGGGCTGGGTGCCGAGTTCGTGGGTGCTGTACTCGCCGAACCGGTTGATGTGTTCGGTCAGGTACGGCGAGATGTGCGCCAGGTCTTCCGGGTCGGACTCTGTCGGGAATCTTGAGGACGGAAAGTCGACGATCGTGACGTTGCGTCAGGCTTGTGGGAGCGTTCTGCCCATGCCCCCAGGAGCCTGATATGCCCCTCCAGCCCCGTCCCGGAGCCGAGATCCCGGCGCTGACCGTGCGGGTCGCCCGGGCCAGCAACCCCCACGGCACGCACCACTGCGATGTGGATCCGCGACCACCTCGACGGCCTGTTCAGCGACGAGGACTTCACCGCCTGGTACCCGCGCGACGGCCCGCCCCGGGCTCTCGCCCGCGCAGCTGGCCACCGTCTGCGTGCTGCAGTACGCGCTGAACCTGTCGGACCGTCAGGCCGCCGAGGCGGTGCGCTGCCGCATCGACTGCAAGTACGCCCTAGGCCTGGAGCTGGAAGACCCCGGCTTCCACCACAGCGTGCTGTCCGACTTCCGCGACCGGCTCGCCGAGGGCGACCGCGCCGACCGGCTGCTGGGCCTGGCACTGACCCGGATCCGGCGGGCCGGCCTGCTCAAGGGGCGTGCCGCCCGCACCAGTCGAGCCATTTCCATAAACTATGAATATAAAAACGCTATGCTTCGAGCATGAGTCGTCAAGACACCGCCCCTGGCGCGTCCGCCGCCATCGGGGCAGTCCTCTACAGCCTGGCCACCAGGGCCGCGAGACGTCTGCCCCGGGACATGAGCCTGACGTCCGCCGCCACCCTGGCCACCCTGGACCGGACCGGCCCGCGGCGCATCACCGATCTGGCCGCGGTCGAGGGCGTCACCCAGCCCGCGATGACCACCCTGGTCCGGGTGATGGAGGAGTCCGGCCTGGTCGAGCGGCGGGGCGACGCGTCCGACAAGCGGGTCACGCTGGTGTGCCTGACCGAGGCCGGCGCCTCCTATGTCCGGACGCGGCGCCAGGCGGGCGTCCACGCGTTCGAGCGGTTGATCGGCGAGCTCACCGGCGACGAGGTCGAGGCGCTGGTGGCGGCCCTTCCGGCGCTGAAGCATCTGACAGAGCTCGAAAGCAAGGACCGCGAAGGGCCGAAGCAGTGACCGGGCAGCCGGTCGGCGGGGTCGCGGTGAAGGCGTTCCCGATGGCGCGTTCCGAGGCGCGGCTGCTGGTCCCCGCCCTGATGTTCATCGCTCTGGTCGTGGCGGCGGTCGCCAGCCTCGGGACGCCGCTCATCACCAGCGTGGCGACCTCGTTCCACGTCTCGCTCGGCAGCGCGCAGTGGACGCTGACCGTCGCGCTGCTCAGTGGCGCCGTCGCCACGCCGGTCCTGGGCCGGCTCGGAGCCGGCCCGCACCGGCGGGCCACGATCCTCGCCACGCTGGCGGTCGTCGTCGCCGGCAGCGCGCTCACCGTGCTGCCGCTGCCGTTCGCGTGGCTGCTGGCCGGCAGGGCGGCCCAGGGCGTCGGGCTCGGGCTGACGGCGCTGATGATGGGCGTGGCCCGGGACCACCTCCCCGAGGAGCGCAGCGCGGCCGTGATCGCCCTGATCTCGGTGGTCTCGATCATCGGGGCCGGCGTCGGCTACCCGCTGGCCGCACTGCTCGCCGAGCTCGGCGGGGTACGGGCCGCCTACGGCCTCGGCCTGGTCGTCACCGCCGCCGCCCTCCTGATCGCGTGGCGCTCCATGCCCGAAGCCCCCGAAGGCCGCTCCGCCCACGTGGACGTGGCAGGCGCGGTCGTCCTGGCCGCTGCGCTGCTCCTGGTGCTGTTCCTCGCCGGCGAACGGAATCTGTGGAGCCGGCACCTCGCCGTGGCGGCGGGCCTCGCCGTCGTCGCGGTGGTGCTGCTCTGCGTCTGGGCCGTCATCGAGCTGCGCAGCACGACGCCCCTGATCAATGTGCGGGCGATGCGGCACCCGGCGGTAGCCGGGGCGAACCTCGCCATGTTCGTCGGCGGGATCGGCATGTACCTCCTGCTCACACTCATCACCCGGTACGCGCAGACGCCGCACGGCGCCGGCTACGGCTTCGGGCTGACGACCTTCGTCGCCGGGCTGGTCCTCATCCCGTTCTCGGTGCTGGGGTTCGTCGCCGGCAAGCTCACGCCGCGGGTCCAGACGCGGATCACCGACCCCCTGCTCCTGGCCGGCAGCGCCGTCGTGGTCGGCGGCGGGTTCGCCCTGTTCGCGGCGGCCCGGTCGGACCTGGCCGAACTGTTCGCGGCGATGGGCGTGCTCGGCTTCGGCGTCGGCGGCTTCTCGGCCGCGATGCCCGGCGTCATCCTGGCCGTCACCCCCAAGAGCGAGACGTCGAGCGCCATGAGCTTCAACTACGTCGTCCGCAGCGTCGGGTACTCCCTGGGCAGCGCCATCGGCGGCCTGATCCTCACCGCGGGCACCGGCCCCGGCCACCTCTTCCCCGACGACAGCGCCTACACCACCGCGGCGCTGGTCGGCATCGGCGCCATGGCGATCACGACGCTGACAAGCCTCACTCTCGCCCGCCGACGCTCGTCCGAGACCAACCCGTAAGTCAGATGCACTCATCACAACACTGGAGGTTCCATGCCCAAGGGCTACTGGGTCAGCGCCTACCGCACCATTTCAGACCCTGAGAAGCTGGCTGCTTACAACAAGCTGGCCGGTCCGGCCGTCGCGGCCGGGGGCGGCCGTGTCCTCGTCCGTGGCGGTCGGGTCGTGGCGCACGACGCCGGAATCGCCGAGCGCACCGTCCTGATCGAGTTCGACACCTTCGAGCAGGCCGTCGCGGCGCACGAGAGCGCGGCCTACCAGGAGGCGCTGGTCGCCCTCTCCGACGGCGTCGAGCGCGACTTCCGCATCGTCGAAGGCATCTACTGACCGAGGTCCAGTCGGATCTTCACGACCTGGGCCCCGTACGACGGCCGTCGCATGAAGGGCAGCAGGATTCTGGGGTATATCGGCCCGCTCCCGTGAAGGGCGTCACCAGCTAGGGTCTTTCGTTTGGATCACAGCGGGGTCGAGTGATGACGGTGGGTCATGGGTGGCACCCTGGATCGACGACCTGGAACCGACGTCACCGAGCACGGCCTGCGGCATCTGCTCAATGAGTGGGATCCGATCGGCGTCGCAGACTATGTGCAGGATGAGTACGCCTGCATGCTCGCCCCGCTGTTCCAGCAGCTCCGGGAAGGCGCCGACCAGGCGGAGATCGGCAATTTCCTGCGGCACGAGTTGGAGGATCACTTCGAACGGAGTGTGATCGATGACCGCCCCCACTTCTGCTGCCGCTCTTGGCCGGCTGGCATCGCGCACCTTCGCTGACGACGAGCCGTTCTACACGGCCATGCCCGGGCAGCTTCCTGGAGTCCAGGGGCCGGTGTTCGGGCGTGTCGACGAGTGTCCCTGCGACTGCCTCAGGCGCCCGGCGAACCGAAAGCCGCATGAGTGGAAGTGCTCCTTCCCGCTTGACCCCGTCTGGAACCTGCGGGCGCGGGAGGTCGCGTTCTGCATGCTCAACCCTCACCACCGAGCACTGAGGGACGCGGAAATCTTCCCTGGCCGGAAGATCTGGAGTCCGGCCACAGTCCGCAAGGAGTGCATCTGCCTGGTGACCTTGGGCGCCTGGGCGGTCAAGGAAGGCATGCCGGATGACCTGCAGATGTGGGCGACCGAAGACTGGCAGGGTTACATCGAGCACCGGACCTGGTCGGTACGCAGTGCGGTCGGCGCGGTACGGCGCTTGGTGCGGTTCTCAGTATTTCTGACTGGCGCCGGCGTGCTGGAGGACCCCTGGCCGGGGAAGACGGACAGCGAGGTGGCCAAGCTCGCTGCCAGCGACAACCTGTCCACGCCGTCGATTCCGCCGAGGTCTGGTGGCCGCTGCTGCGGGCGGCCTGGGCCTACATCGACCGATTCTCCGCAGGCATCCTGGAGCGGCGAGACCGTGAGACGGACCGGTTGACGATGCAGGCTCCGTCGCCGCGTCGTCTGGGAGCGGGCACCACCAACTCGCAGTTGCAGCAGTGGCTCGCTGATCCCGCGAACCTGGTCCCCCTCAAATGGCACCCCGGCACATGCGGCAGTGTTCGCGGTGAGGCGGTGGGTGGTCAGGCAGCCAGCCGGTGGGCGACTTGGGCCGGGGGAGCGCAATGCACACGCGGCAAGCGGGCCCACGGCCAGGCATGACAAGCAGCAGCCAATCGGGACACGCTGACGCTGGGATACCGTTCGGATGCAGCTGCTCGGTCCGCCCGAGCGGCGTCAAGGGCCGAACACGGCGGTCGCCGGAGGGGGAACCGGATGCTGCAGGTACTGGGATTGGGGCCGGCTGAGGAGGCCATCTACAGCGCACTTCTGGCCCGCCCGACGGCCTCTGCGCAGGACCTCGCCCGGCAGACCGGCCTGGAGCCGACCGAGAGTACTCGCATCCTGCTCGACCTGGCGGCACGTGGCCTGGTCGCGCTCGCCACCGAGGCCGAGAGCGGGGCACCTGACTCGCCTGACTGCGAGGCCGGCCGCGGACCCGCCCGCTACCGGCTCACACCTCCCTCGGTGGCCCTGGCTCCACTCCTCGTCGAACAACGCAATGCGCTGCACCGGGCCGAGGCCGCGTATTCGATGCTGACCGAGCAGTACCGAAGTACAGCGGCACATGCTGCCGGCAGTGTCGTGGAGGTGGTCGTCGGCGTGGAACAGGTCGCGCACCGTTTCCACCAACTGCAGCGGGGTGCCCAGCAGGAGTTGCTTGTCTTCCTCATAGGCGCGCCTATCGCGGTACCGCGCGAGGATGCCGACATGTCGGAGAGTTCCGCGTTGGACCGCGGCGTCGACTTCCGGGTTGTGGCTGCCAAGGACTACCTGGACGACCTCGATGTGGCGAGGGATCTGCGGGCGGCCATCTCGGCGGGCCTCGAGCTTCGCGTGGTCGATTCGTTGCCGCTGAAGATGATCGTGTCGGACCGGGATCGTGCCATGGTGCCATTGGACGTGGCGGGCTCCGACGGCGTGCCGAGCGCCATTGTGGTGCACCGTAGCGGGTTGCTGACGGCCCTGGTTCATCTCTTCGAGAGGGAGTGGGTGCACGCCCGACCGCTGCACACGACCGCTACAGGTGTGCGCGTCGAGGAGACAGCAGATCCGCAGCCGACGGAAGGCGAACTGGAAGTCCTCTCCCTACTCCTGGCAGGGATCTCCGACCGCCGAGCCGCCTCTCAACTCGGCCTCTCCATACGCACCGTGGAGCGGCGGACACGCCGTCTGATGGACCTCGCAGGGGCGGACTCGCGCCTACAACTCGGATGGTACGCGGCACGCGCCGACTGGCTCTGATGTCCCTTCGCTGGACGTCCACCGGCCCGGCAGCTCGCGGCCGGGAGGATCGGACAAGGCTTGGCCTGCCGCTGAACCGGATTGGGAATGTGCTCGTGCTCGCCCCTTCGGCAGGATCCACAGGGCGGCCATCGCCCTGGAGGAGGACACGGATCGCCTCTCCCCCCGGGGCCAACGAGCCGACACATGTGACCGCGTGACGGGTATCCGACATGCGGGAAACCCGCCACGCATGGCGCCCCTGTGGCATCCGCGTGTCTGCCAGGCTGCGGCGTCAGCACAGTTTGTCCACGGGACCAAGTGGGGAGATTCATGCGTTCCATAACGCGTATAGCCTTGGGAGCGGCAAGCGCCGCCGCCCTCGCTGTCACTGCGGTGACACCTTCCGGGGCGGCGGATACGCCGCCTGACGGGGCCTCGGGGAAGCGCCCGCTCGTCGGCAGCGAGGCCGGGCCGAAGGGCGGCAAGCAGGTCACCGTCACGCTCGTCACCGGCGAAAAGGTGGCGGTGATCACGGACGTCTCGGGCCGCAGGTCGGCAGCCGTGCTGCCCCGCGAGGACGGCACACAGCCGATGTTCCAGACCCGGCAGATGGGCGAGGACCTCTACGTCTACCCCGAGTCCGCCTCCGGGGCACTCGCCGAGGGCAAGGTCGACGAACAGTTGTTCAACGTCACGGGCCTCATCCGCCAGGGCTACGACGACGCACACACCGACTCACTGCCGCTCATCGCCACCTACAACGAGCGTGTGAACGTCGCCGACGGCGCACCGGCAGCCCCTCGCGGTTCCGAGCGGGGCCTGAGCCTTCCCGCAGTGGGCGGCGTCGCGCTGAAGGCGGACAAGGACACGGCGGTCGACTTCTGGCAGGACATCAGCAACCCCCGCTCACGTTCCGCCTCCGCGCTGAAGAAGCTGTGGCTGGACGGCAAGGTCGAGGCAACACTGGACCGGTCCACCGCCCAGGTGCACGCGCCGGAGGCATGGGCAGCCGGCTACGACGGCAAGGGCACCAAAGTCGCCGTGCTGGACACGGGCGTGGATGCCGAGCACCCGGACCTGGTGAACCAGGTCGCCGCGACCAAGAACTTCACGGACGCCGCGAACACGGACGACCTGGTGGGCCATGGCACTCACACCGCCTCCACGGCCGGCGGGTCCGGAGCGGCCAGTGACGGCCGCAAGAAGGGTGTCGCGCCAGGGACTTCCCTGCTCATCGGCAAGGTCCTCAACGACGAGGGTTACGGCCTGGACTCCTGGATCATCGCGGGCATGCAGTGGGCCGTGGACCAGAAGGCAGACGTCGTCTCCATGAGCCTGGGCAACTCCACGGTGGGCGACTGCACCGACCCGGTGGCCCAAGCCACGGAGCAGCTCTCGCAGAACAAGCACACACTGTTCGTCGTCGCTGCCGGCAACACGGGACCGAAGAGCGAGACCGTCTCTTCCCCCGGCTGCGTGCCGAGCGTTCTGACAGTCGGCGCCGTCGACCGCGACGACACCACCGCGTCCTTCTCCAGCCGCGGTCCCGTGGCCGTCACCCACACGCTCAAGCCCGAGCTCTCCGCCCCCGGCGTCGACATCTCGGCGGCCAGCGCGGGCGGTCGCGGCGTCTACGCCTACCGGACGATGTCCGGCACCTCCATGGCCACCCCGCACGTCGCGGGCGCCGCTGCCGTCGTCCGCCAGGCTCACCCGGACTGGACCGCGCAGCAGATCAAGGCTGCCCTGGTGTCGTCCGCCCGCACCGACGGCAAGGTCGCCGGCGCCGACGAGACCGGCGGCGGGGTCCTCGACGTGCTCGGGGCGGTGAACCAAGAGGTGCTATCCGCGCCCGCCGTCCAGGCCGGCAGCTACAACTGGCCGCAGGACGCATCGGACCGCACCACCGTGAAGGTGCCCTTCACCAACACCGACGACAGCGATGTCACCCTGAACCTGAAGGTCAGCGGTGTGCACGGCAACGACGGCAGCGAAGTCCGCTCCGGTGTGATCAGGGTGGAGAACGGCAAGGTGAGAGTCCCCGCAGGGGCCACCGCCCAGGTGCCGCTTCGGATCGACCCCACCGCCCGCCTCAAGGACGCCCAATACGGTGCGGTCACCGGCCGGATCATGGCCACCGGCGGTGGAGTGCACGTCTCCGTGCCCGTCACGCTCTACGTCCAGCCGGAGACGGTCACGCTCCGGGTCAAGGTCATCGACCGCAACGGCAAGCCCGCGACGGGCCCATCCTCCCTGGACCTGGTCAGCCTCGACACCAACACGGGCGAGCGCCGCAGCAACTCGGGGGCGGCCGACCAGACGTACCGCGTTCGCCCGGGCGACTATGCCCTCAGCACCTTCGTGGCGTCGTACGACGCGGACAACGCACCCGAATCGGTCAGCTACCTGGCCAAGCCGCAGCTGAGGATCACCAGTGACGCCACCGTTGTCCTCGACGCCCGCAAGGCCCACCGACTGAGCCTGCGCACCGACCGTCCCTCGGCGGTGGACAACACCACGTTCAGCTACGCCCGCACGTGGGACGACACCTGGCAGCTCTCGGGATCGATCACGGCCGACGGCACGGTCGGCAAGTTCTATGCGGACGTCGACGGACGGGCAAAGGACGGCACCTTCGAGTTCCGGCCCACCTGGCGTGCGTCCGGCTCCGAGGACGGCTCGCCGTACGTCTACAACCTGTCGTTCCCGACCCCCGGCCCGCTGAACTCCGACCAGGTCTACAGGCCGAAGGACTCCCGGCTGGCCCAGGTCCGCGAGACGTGGAAGGCCATGGGCAAGGAAGGCGACTACCTCGACGCCATGTTCCTCCGGCCCTCCGGGAGCACCAACTCCCACATCCCCGTCAGCCCGTACGGCGATGTCCATGTGCCCACCACCCGGACCGCCTACTACAGCACCGGCGAGGACGCCTGGTACCACGGCGCGATGACCAGCTTCCCGTTCGCCGCGTTCATGAGTGACCAGCCGCGCACCTACCGGCCCGGACAGCGGAGTACCGAGGAGTGGTACGGCGGCCCCATGAGCCCCGTCGCCCCTCGGGACGACGAGGGCAAGCCGATGCTGGCCGCCGAACGGCAGGGTGACATGATCGGCATCCAGACGGCACTCTGGGCCGACGGATCCGACGCGCACTGGTCCTACGGCGGGTCGTTCGGCGACCTGGGCAACCTGGCTCTGAAGCGCAACGGTGAGCAGATCGCCAGCAGCGCCTGGCCCTACGACGCGTTCCGGGTGCCGGACGAGGACTCCGCGTACGAACTCACGCAGCGCCTCCAGAAGATCCCGTCCTCGGACAAGAACTGGCTGCGCTCCATGGCCGTCACCACCACGTGGAGCTTCCGCTCCCACCGGGAGCCCGACGTCTACTCCCGCGGACTGCCGATCCTCTTCCCGAGGTACGACGTGCCGTTGGACACCATGAACACCCTGCCGGCCAGGGGCGGCATTGAGGTCGGCCTGTCGGTCGAGGGCCATGCCGGATACACCCCGGGCACGATCACGGCCGCCTCGCTGTCCTACTCCTACGACGGCGGCGACACCTGGACCAAGGCGCCGACCGAGCAGCGGAACGGCAAGTGGACGGCCGTCGTCGATCACACCGGCGCCGCCGGTAAGCAGGTCATGACCAAGGCCACGTTTACCGACACCAACGACAACGCGGTTACCCAGACCATCACCCGCGCCTACGACGTCCGGTAGCCGCTCTCACCCACACACATGCCGGCCGGACGGTCTCCCGCAAGGGACGGCCGACCGGCCGGCAAGACGCCATGGGTTGTGCCGGAGTGTCACACAAGAGGCCGCAGACGGCAGCAAATCTCCGGAATCGCCCAGGTGGACGCACTTCAGTTCCAAGACGGCCAGCCTCCCTCCGGCGTTCCAGACAGATTGGATCATCGAAGCCGCTCGTCTGTCGCGACGTTCGGCCTTGGCACCGTCCGATCACACGGCCACTGGAGGATGCTCGAATGTTCCGTTCGTTGCGTGCGGCGCCGATCCCCGTGCGGGGCCGTCCGGACCGGGACGACGGCACCTCGATCCGCACGCCCCCCACGCGCGCTGTCGTACTGGTGACGGTCGCGGCGACGGTGGTGACGATCGTCCTGGGCACGGTGACCGGGACCGCCGTGCTCCTGCTGGGGCTGTTGGTGTTTCTCCCCGCGTTCGCCGCAGCGCTGTGCACCCCACGCCAGACGGCGCTGGTCTCCGCCTGGGTGAGTGTCGTCGTCATCGTGCCCGTGGCCCTGTCCGAGGAGCAGGTCGCCGACCGGGTGATCCTGGCCCTGTTCGCCCTCGGCTTCGGGGCGCTGGCCGTCTACGGATCCTGGCTGCGCATCACACGCGAGGGGGCGCTGGTAAGTCTGCGGTCGACCGCTGCCGCGATGCAGCGGCAGATCCTGCGTCCGCTGCCGCTGCTCACGGACGATGTACTCGTGGACGGCGTGTACGAGCCGGTGCAGCAGGACAAACTCGTCGGGGGCGACATCTACGACGTGGCGGCCACCCCGTGGGGTACCCGGGTACTGATCGGCGACGTCCAGGGCAAGGGACTCGCCGCCATCGGCATGGCCATCGACGTGGTCGGGGCCTTCCGTGAAGCCGCTCACCGCGAACCAACGGTGACCGCGCTCGTGGACTCGCTCGAGGCGGCGGTGGTCCGCCACAACGGCTACGCGGAACAGCGCGGCGAGCCGGAACGATTCGTCACCGCCGTCGTCCTGGGGGTGGACACCGGCTCCGAGGCACAGCTCGTCACGTGCGGCCACATCCCTCCCTACCTGCTGCACAACGGGGCCGTCACCGCTGTGGGCGCCGGGACGGAGCATGCGCCGCTCGGCCTGGCAGACCTCGTCGCCGAGCCGCGCACGGTGTCCTGGTTCCCGTTCCCCGCCGGGGCGACGCTGCTGCTGTGCACCGACGGTCTCACCGAGGCCCGCTCCCCCGCGGGCACTTTCTATCCGCTTGAGGAACACCTTGCCGGCCGCGTCGACATCACCGCGGGTCGGCTCACCGATTCACTCGTCGCCGATGTTCACTCCTTCACAGAGGGCGCGCAGCAGGACGACTTGGCGGTACTCGCCTTGCGCCGCTCGCCGCACCGGATCAGCGGAACAGGGGCGTCGTCGTCTCTCGGAACGGCTCCGGCCGCATGAACCGCCCAATCCGCTCCGGAGCACTGAAGCTTCCGAGTACCGGAGCCAGGTACGTCTCTCGCGTGTAGACGCACCTCGCAGCTGTGCCCATGCGCCCAGTGCAAGGACCCGGTACTCAGATGCCTACTCCTTCTCGCATCCGGCTAGCGCGCCGAGCAAGCAACAGCGGCACCGCCGGTTCCGTGACACCTCCTCAGGAAGAGCGTCGACAGGGCTGGCGTCTCGGGGCCGAGGTCCGCCCCACCCATCCGGCGACGACCAGGGAATGGCAGGTCAGACGGCCTTCGCAAGCCCCGGGCCAATGACGTCCTGCACTTCGGAAACCCTTCGCCACTGACGATCCGCTCAAGCCCATGAGGCTCTTCGACATCACCGAACAGACCGCCATGCGTCACCGCCTACCCCGAGCGAACCGCGAAACTGCCCAGGTAGCGGGCCCGTCCTGAGCCCGATAGCGCAGCTAAAGCCCGTGGCGGTGCGGCAGTAGGTCCGGCATCATCCCCATGTGATTGTGATGCAACCCGTTCCGGAGATCTTCGCTGCTGACGACTTTGCACGCTGGAAGGTTGGCGAGCACGAGTCGTACGGCTACCTCGTCCTGGACGGGGAGCTGACTCCGGCGGAGGTCGGCACGGCGGTTATGCGGAACGCCGAATGCAACGACTTCGAGCCGGAGGAGGAGCACGGGCCGTGCCCGACCGACCCGCTCGGAGATTCCTGCACGGGCTACTCACCATGCCCGACCTGTTCGCCGCAGGCGGGTTCCGGATGACCGACAACGCCACCGTCTTCGTCGAGCAGGGCTGCTGCAGCGGCCTGGAGACCTGGCGGGACTGGCTGGAGATGCTCGACGGCACCGGCTACTTCGGCCACGTCCCGTCCTCGGTGGCCTAACGCGTCGGCGACACCGTCCGGCTGACACTCGACGCCCACGCGAAGGACGGCAGCCCGGTGATCGAGCTGCCGGTAGACCAGGTACGCACGCTCGTTACCGGTGCTCAGCAGGACTTGCGGAACTTCTCAGCCTCGCCGGGACCTGGGCCGAACAACACCTGCCGGCACACGCCGCCGCCGTCACCGCCGCCCTGGCCCGAGCACTGGACCTGGAGCCCACACGATGACCAGCTTCCTGACCCACCGAGCGCGCGTGCACGACACCGACCTGCCCCTCCGCAGCCGGCACAACGCGCTGCGGACCTGCATCACTCTCTTCGCGCCATACGGCTTCCGGGCGACATACCACCACCTCACGCTCAGCGCCGCGATCCCCCGGCGGCTGGAGGCGGATCCTGACGCTCTGGCGCGCGCAGTGGAGGAATTGCATGCGGCGCGGGTGCTGTGGCTCGCGCGGGCGGAGGAGTACGCCGCGCAGCGCCGGGCGGAGAAGCGGGCGGGGCGGCGGGCTGTAGCGAACCCGCGACCGTGGTGGCTGCGGAGCAGGTGGGAAGGCCCGGACCGCACCTGGTACGAAGACCCGTTTCGCCACCCGTCGCTGCGACTGCCCGAGTACATCCGGCGACAGACCGCGATTCTGGACGGCGTCGATCTCCCTGGCTGCCCGGCCTGCGGGGACGAGGGACCGCTGGAGTCGTACTCGACCGGGCACGGCTGGGTCGAGCTGTGCAATGGGTGCGCGTGGGCGCCGGTGCCATGTCCGTGCGGGCAGCGGCACCGACTCGTGCCGGAGATTCCGTACGGCTGGAACGAGATCTGGCAGCGCGCGCACATGAGCGATGACGGCATGCCGAACCGGCTCTGGCCCGCGGGCTAGCCAGTTGGATGCGGCACAGCGAACGCTCGGAAAGCCAGATCCCATCAACCTCGGCGAACCCAGTGGCCATCCCGCACTTCCCTGGCTGGTGTGGCCGAGCCGGTTGAGGTCGGCGGAGCGGGTGCCGGGAGGTCGGCGTACGGGTGGAGCTTCGCCACGGCGATCCCGTTGGCGAGTGTCCGGGCCGGTGTGTCGGCCGGTTGGGCGGGGGTGGGTGACGGTTCGCGGCGGCCGAGGAGATCGAGGACAGCCTGGGGCCGTGGTCACGGCGTGCCGCGGCGAGCTCTTCGAGGTTCCAGACCCTCTGCCCAGCAATGGTCCGGCGGGGGCCTCGGACCACGACGGTGCCGCGGACGAGCAGTAGTCCGTTGTGGAAGATCGTGTGCGCGCCGGCCTCGTGGGAGTCTTCGAAGAAGGCGCAGTCGACCAGTCCGAAGGAATACGAAGAGGCGAATCCACTCCCCGCATCAGGGCGCTTCGAGGCCACCGCCAACGAGCCGCGTTCTGAGCCCCGACCCGATCTGACGGCCGTGTGTGCCGTCCCAGGCCCAAGCAAGGGCCAGGGCAGTGCGCAAGACCGGACAGCCCGGCCCCCACCGACAAAGGAGACCCCAGCCATGGCGATTGATCCCCCGTACACCGGCGTCCAGCATGACCAGGCCGACGAAACGCCGCTCCACGGACCGCTCCACCGGGGCCAGGAGGCAGCCATCGAGGCCGTGCTTACCGCGGACGCTGTACTCATCGCCACGTTTCCCGGCACCCTCAGCCCCGCCATCACGCTGCTGGCATGGACGGGATACCCGTCGGCCGAAGGCCCCTGCCTTACCCGGCATGCGCAGTCGCCCACCTCGGCTCAGCCGACCACGTCCACGGCGGGTGGCTCCACTACACCCAGCGCCACGACAAGCTTGGCGAAGTCCAGCACGTACTGCCTCTCGTGGCGCCCTGCGCATGCGGCACCCATCTCCATCAGGGAATCGCAGACGAAGACACGCTGAACGCAGTGCTGGACGAACTCGACACCGCCCCGGGTGCCCCGTCACCTGCGACCACCGGCTGAGCATCCGATCCGCCAGCGACGCCGGCCAGAGGCACAACAGCTTCGAACCGCCCCTATAGGACGGCCGGCACCACCGCGAACACGCCCTTCCGCCACGACTGCTCCTTCGACAGCCCCGCGCGGCAACCAGGCCGACCCGACCCCTACGGGGAGCACCGCGTGACCTACGAGACGATCTTGCCGATACCAAGCGCACCGGCCGGGCCGAGCTACCGCCCTCGCCGGCCCGCCTGACGTCCCCGCGCACCCAACCGGCCCCCTTCCGCGCGCGGCCTCCGGGCGGCCAGGCCGATCCTGACCGGGTGAATCCTTTTCCCACGCCGTACCCCACCCTGCTGGGTGACGACCCCACGCTGCAGACGGCGCTCGACACCGCTGTGAGCGAGGCGCTGACGCAGTTTCCCGGCCTAGCCCGCCCCTTCCGGGCGGCGATCTCCTTCGTAGCGGTCGACCAGACGCCGAACGGACCGGACTTCCGGCACGCCGGGCTGCGGTACGGAGACAGCTACTTCACCGCCAGCTTGGCCAAGATCGGCGCGCTGTACGCGGCGTACGAACTCTTGCGGAGCGTCAACGCAGTGTCGAGAAAGGTGACTACGCCGCAGAGGCTGTTCACGCGGCTGCGGAGCGAGTTCGATCCGGTGATCGACGCGTCGGTGCCCGCCATCGCCCAGGCACCGGGCCTCACCCGGGTGCAGCGGTTGCCGAAGTACGAGGAGATCTTCGCCACGGCTCCCGCAGCTGGCGCGCTGGCCTGCTCGTTCAAGCCCAGCTTCCAGGACACCCTGAACAAGATGATCCTCAAGGGGACGAATGAGACCGCGGCCGCCGTCATCCAGCGGCTCGGCTACAGTTGGATCAACGGTGCGCTGAAGGCTGGCGGCTTCTTCTTCCAGCCAGCCGCCACCGGCATCTGGCTGGCCGGAACCTTTACGGGTTCGCTGCCCGCCGTAGTCATTCCGAGCGTGAACGACGGCATGGTCGCGCAGGCGTCGACCTGCTTCGACATGGCGAACCTCTACGCCCACATCAT
The DNA here is from genome assembly GCF_042728155.1 of Streptomyces sp. NPDC060209. Classification (NCBI taxonomy): domain Bacteria; kingdom Bacillati; phylum Actinomycetota; class Actinomycetes; order Kitasatosporales; family Streptomycetaceae; genus Streptomyces; species Streptomyces sp. NPDC060209. The sequence continues at coordinate 9,654 of NZ_JBHWZS010000009.1, read as the reverse complement.
CCGCCGCACCCTCGTGGACTCCGGCAGTTCAAACTTCATGCACGCGCTCCTCGGCACGTCCGCGAGCGTTGGCGACGATCCCTCGTTTTTGGACTTCACCCGGCGGCGCCTCCCGCCACGGGATTTCACGGTGCTCGAGTCCAAGATCGGCCATGCTCCGCTGAAGACCGGAATCCCGGTGGATTCCGAGGTTGCGGTGGTCGAGGTCTCGGATCCCACGCGGCAATTCGTAGTGGTCTTCCAGGACAGCCTGGACGACGACGATTCGCTCTCCGCACTCGGATACATCGTCGACCGTACGATCAAGCTCTCCCTCCTCGCCCCGACGGGCCAACGGCCGACCCCCGGCACCGATGTCGTTCAGGCGCTGGCCGCCATGGGCGTGGACTTCAGCGTTCCGGAGGCCGATCTGCGCGGCTGGCTCGCCAATCCGGACTTCACTCCCTATCCGGCGATCGCTCAGGCGCTTCTGGGCTGGGGACGGCGGCTCAAGGCACCGGTCTTCCTTGACGTCATCGTCTGGAAGTACGAGCACGCGCCCGGCGTGACATCCCCGCGGGCCGTCGCCGACGTACAGCCCGCCGTCCTGAAGGCAGCCGTCCTGGAAGCGTCGAACGAGCGCTACGGAACACAGGAGACCGCCTTCGAGCAGTTGTTCACGCCCTGACGCCCGCCCTGCACCGAACCCGTACGAGCGATCCGCTTCCTGGACCTGGCCAGCCGGTTCAACGCGCCCAGCTGCGTGACGACGGTCCGCGACCTTGAGCCGGAGACAAGCCCCGCAGGTCGTGCGCGTACGCCTCCACGGTGTACGGGGAACGTCCCGTCGCGGTGAGATGCCCCAGGTACACATCCGCCGCCTCGACGGGCAAGTCGCCATCATCGATGACGGTGTACAACATCCGATCGGAGTCCGGAACTCGCACCAGCTGCACTCGCATAGCTCAATGCTTTGCGTCGACGACACGACCGCCCCGGGGGTCCACGACAGGCACCTGGCGCTGCCTACATCAACGACGAAGACGTCGAAGAAGGCCGGCTGACCGCAGCCTACGTTCCTCGATGGCCAGCCGTCCTGGCGGACGCCTGGCCATCCCGCGTTTGCGATGTCCTTGGAAGATGTCTCAATCGAGCACGGCGGCGACGGCCTCGATCTCGACGAGTTGGTCCTTGTAACCGAGCACGGTGACGCCCATCAATGTGCTGGGGACGTCATGGTCAGCGAACGACTCCCGGACAACCTGCCAGGCGGCCACCAGGTCCTCCCGCCGGGCCGATACGACGAGAACCCGTGTGCTAATGACGTCCTGGAGCGACGCGCCTGAGGCAGTAAGAGCGGCCTGCATGTTCTCGATGGCTTTCGCCGCTTGGCCCGCGTAGTCCCCGATCGCTGCTGTGGAGCCGTCATCGTTCAGCGGACACGCCCCTGCAAGGAAGATCAGGCGTGACTCGGCGGGCGCCGTGGCCGCGTAGGCGTACTCGGCGACGTCGGACAGGGCGGTGGAGCGGATCAAAGTGATGGCACGAGCCACGGTCGTGGGGTCCTTTCCCCTCGGGGGTTCAGCGCGGACATCCTGTCAACGGGCAGTTGGCTTCCGCCTTCCCTTTTCTCACCGCCCCGCGAGAACGCCGTCACTTCTGCTCGACATTCACGAACCGCATGATCACCAACTGACTCCGGAACCAGTCGACAAACGCTGTTCCTAGACATCATCGAAGCCATCAGCGGTGAACTCCGAAGCGCGGGTCTCGGTGAACGTGCCGCTTCGTTGAGGGCGTACGGTCCAGGAGATGGTCCAGGTCCAAGTGACGTTCCAGGTCGCGGTCGCGGTGCCTGGTATCCGCCGCCCGGCTCTTCGTAGGAGGGCCGCTCGTAGAGGTGCCCGCAGTCCGGGAAGGGGCGCCACCCCGCGACTTGGTGAAGGGGGTGCCGGGGGCACAACAGGTGACGGTGGTGCCGTCGCCCATCGCCCACCGCACCTGGGTGACCTCTGCCGTAGCGGTCACAATGACGGCCCAAGCCGAACGAACCCAGGTCAGCTGACCGGGCGCCACACGGGAGGGGGTGCCCGAGAACCAGCTCAGCCGGGGAAGGAATGGCCGATACTACGGCTGCTCGGTTGCCGCTGGCAGGTTGTGCCATGCATGGCCGCAGGCGCCTTTGCAGTACGTCTCGCGGCGGCGAGTATCAGCAACGGCGAACACGGAAACGAGGACGCGGAACGCCTTGACGTGATCGGCGGAGGGGAGGCCCGCGAATCCGTAGCGGGGCGGGTCCATGCAGATCATTACCGAGGGGTTAGCCGTGGGATTCACACCGGACCGCGCCACCCCCGCACGGCCGTCCGCAGCTGTAATGTGCGCCTGCATCGCATAGCCAGCGACTTCCTGCAGAACCCCCTGCTGGCGTGTCGGCGCGAGGCCGGAGAACCAGCCCGCACCAGCGTCCAACGTGCGGAGCCCCTGGGCGATCTCGTTGACGACCCGCTCGGTCCCGCGCCGGAACATGCGGCCGTCGTCGCTGCTCGGTTCGGTCATCGCTTGATGATTTCACGACGTCGGTTCCGGGCGAAGGATGTTACCCGCACCCGAGACAGCACGGGCGGGAACCGGGAACAGTGGCGCCCGGAGCTGGCCAAGCTGCGCGGCGGCGGCCGGGGCGGGGGCTGGCGGGGCGCGCTGGCGATGCACGAGCTGGCGGGGTCGGGGAGGCTGGACTCGTCGTAGTGGACTCGCGTGCCGGAGAACACCGCGTCGCTGGACACGTGGACCATGCGGGTGCCGTACCTCGCCGCCACCATCGCAAGCCGGATGGGACCTTCCGCCGTCGTGGCCCAGTCGGCCGAGCCGCTCGATGCGTTGACGACGAGCTGCGGGCGCACCACGGCCATGACGGTGTCCAGGCTTCCCAGGTCCCGCAGATCAAGCGGATACCACACAGTTGGGGAGGCGTCACCGGGCTTGGTCGCGTAAGAAACGATGAGCGCGAACCGGACATCGGCTACGTCTGGCAGTCTCGCCCGGCACGCTGACGACGAAGGCGGTCACCCGAATTCCGGAGTGACCGGCCAGTGCCCGGTAGATGCCGGATAGGTCGGGGCCCCACCCCTCGCGACGGGTTGATCAGTCCTGCGCCACGTTCGCCGCGGTCACATTCTCGATCACGCGGCCGAGTTTGGTCTTGGCCCGGGTCAGGTCCTGGATGCGTGCGGCGATGCGGTCGCGTTCGATGGTGAGCTGGTCGAGCATGGCGGGGGTCGCGACGCCGGTGCTCACGCACGGCAGGAGTTCGACGACGGTACGGCTGGAGAGGCCGGCCGCGAAGAGGTCCTGGATGAGCTGGACCCGCTCCAGGGCTTCGTCGGGATAGTCACGCTGCCCACCGGGCGTCCGCGCCGATTCCAGGAGCCGCTGTTCCTCGTAGTAGCGCAGGGCCCGCACGCTGACCCCTGACCGCCTGGCAAGCTGTCCGATGCGCATGACGCAGGTCGCTCCCTTCCCGCTCATACCTCACGTTGACGTCAGGTTTAGGCTAGCAGGACCGGCGCGGGGGCAGCCCTGGGGGCCGATTGAACCGTTGGGGGCGCCGAGATTGATCATGACCCGGTGGCGGACCCGAGGGCGTTCACGCGGTTCACGTACGCACGGCAGTCCTCGCGTCGTGCCGGGATCACCGAGCCCGCCCGAGGGCACACGGGTGTCGACCGTGACGGGCGCGTGATCCCTCGTAGTGGCGCAGGCCCCCACGCTCACCCCCGCCCGCTCGGCAACCTCACCCATCCGCGCCTGCCCTCCTCCGACCGGGCGGCAGTTGCGGCTTGCACCTCACGTCAACGTCAGGTTCTAGAGTGACGAGCGTCGGATGAACACGTCATTCCGGCCCGTCAAAGTAAGGCAGACCATTATGCGCGCAGCCCGGTTCCACGAATACGGCGGAGCGGAGAGCCTGGTGATCGAGCAGGCCCCCGACCCTCACCCCGGAGTTGGTGAGATCCGTGTCCGCGTCGCGGCGGCCGGTGTCAATCCCATCGACTGGAAGCTGCGGGCCGGCGCCCTGCAGCAGCTGATTCCCCTGGAGCTACCCGCCATTCCCGGGCGCGACGCCGCCGGGGTGGTCGACGAGATCGGTGACGGAGTGCAGGGGGTGAGCATCGGCGACCGCGTCTTCGGGCTGGGCGGTGTCACCGGCGCAACCGCGGAGCTGGTCATCCTCTCGGCCTGGGCCCACTCCCCCGACACGTGGAACGACGAGCAGGCCGCGGGCGCCGGTCTCGCGTCCGTGACCGCGATGCGCGGCCTGAGCGCGCTCGGCTCCCTCGCGGGGCGCACCCTTCTCGTCGAGGGCGCCGCCGGTGGCGTGGGCAGCGCGGCGGTCGAGATCGCGGTAGCGCAAGGTGCCACTGTGATCGGGACAGCCAGTGAACGCAACCACGAGTTCCTCACCGCACTCGGCGCCGTTCCCACCACCTACGGCCCCGGCCTCGCGCAGCGTCTGTCCGCTCTCGCCCCGCGCGGAGTCGACACAGCGCTCGACACCGCGGCCTCCGGATCGCTGGACGACCTCGTCGCGATCGCAGGTGACCCGAGGCGCGTCGCGACGGTCGCCGACCATGCGGGCGGGCAGCGCCTGGGCACGCATGTGGTCAACGCGGAGAACGATTCCACCCTCCTGTCCGCGGCAGCGGAACTGGGCCGGCAAGGCCGCTACACACCCCGTATCGAACAGGCCTACCCCCTGGAGCGGATCGCCGATGCCCACGCGCACGCCGAGCGCGGACGCACCCGAGGAAAAATCGTGATCTGCATCTGAACAGGCCGATGTGTATCTGAACAGGCCCACGAGGTAGGTAACTCGCAACGTGCGGGCCTGCGTGGCGAGCGTGGCGTCGATCGGTACCGGCGAGCGGGCGGTCCGGAGCGGGCCGATCTCCGTGGCACCTCGTCAAGTAGGCCGCCCTCACTCGGGCACCGCACGTGGCACATGAGCCGTCGTCCACGGGGCACTAGCCTCATCCAGCTTCAGCAGCCCCGTGAGAGGGGTTCAAATTGCCCGCATGCCATCTTGCCTGCTCCGAACCATTCTTAGACCAGTTCACGGCCCTCCTGCCCGCACGGGAGGAGTTCGCCACGGGCCACCCGCTCGGCTGCCACCGCCGCCCGTGTCCCCGACGGGACGGTGTTCGAGCACGTGTTACTACTTGCACGCGGATCACGGTGCCTTCGATGACCGGCAGGTCGCCAAACTGGGAAGTCCAGGCCGACCGATGATTCAGCCGAGTATGAAGTCGGTCCCAGGCCCTGGCAGTGGCCGTCCCGTGGAGGCGGGTTGCGGTCACCGTCTCCGGGTCGCCGTCCTTCCACTGCCCGGCCACGGCCAGTCGCTCGACGAGCTCGCGCATTCGCCGAGCCGTGACAGTGGCGGCGTCGTCACCCGGCGCCAGACGTAGTGCGTCCAGCGGCGCGGTCCAGGAACCGCGGCCCGTCTCCAGTGCGCAGATCACCGAGTGGAAGCGGAAGATCGCCAACACATCGGCAGTCGGCCAGACCCGCAGGTTCCGGCACTCAGCATCCGCCGCCCGGGACAGCCCGGCCTCCGCCCGGGGCACCGGAAGCACCACCTCTCCCCCGGCGTACTGACACTTCCAGCCCCTTCTCCGCGACAAGATCGAGGACCGCCTGCCAGTCCTCCACCGAAGCATTTGGGACACGCACGTCCGGCAGCGACCCCGTCAAGTCCGGGTCGAAGGAGGAACTCACGTCATCCCACAGCAGGTCGGTCACCCCGTCATGCTGCCTGGCTCGCCGACCCGACGCACCCCCGTTTCTCCTGACCAAAGGCATAGAGGCACCCCCAGCCGCGACCTCCGCGGCCGGTACGTCAACGTCGCGACACGGCCATCCTGCTCTCGCCCGTCTCTCCGCCGGCAGGACACGCAGGCAAGGACCAGCGCTCACAGCTCGCTGCTGGGGCGCCGGCCCGACGTAATCAGCCAGGGATGCCCGCCCGGTCCAGAAGTGCCGTCATTTCCGTGACCGGCAGCGCAGCGTTGGAGGCAGCGGCCGCGCCCACGTAGGGATCGTCCAGCAGTTCCACCAGCCTGCGGATCGGGAGCCTTGGGTCGCATGCGGCCGTCTCCCGAACCCGTGCTTCCGGGTCCCGGCTCAGCCGTTCGATGATCTCGGGCGTCGCACCCGGGTCTCGCACAATGAGAAGGCGGGCCTTCGGGTCTGCCGCGTCCGCGAATCGCTCCGCGAGACCGTCCACCGGAAACTGCGGTTTGGAGGCCAACATGGCGACCGCCCGATGCATGCCATGCAGATACAAATCGAGAAGCAGACCCGACGGCGCCTTCGGGTGATTCTCGGCGAGCAACAGCCGTACTCCGAAATCGGCGTCGCCCGCGAGCAGATCGACGCAATCGTCAGGCAGTTCCGGACACATCGCAGCGCTACGCCGCAGCCAGGTGTGTGCAGACGTCGCGCACCGGCGCAGGAGTGCTGGCTCTCCGCGCGCGTCCCACACCCACCGCAAGGGGCCCAGCCGGTCCTCGGGACCGACCTGCCAGTCGATCGCGGCTCGCTCCTCCTCCGACAGCCCGGAGCGGGCGGAAACCGCCAGCCGCACGGCCGGGTCCTCGTGACCGGCGAACCCCATCGCGAGATCCGGGGGAAACGTCGGGTTGCGCACGAGCCGCTCGAGCCACGTCCCCCCGGCCGCCAGACGCTCGGCGAGGGGCCGCCCGAGCCGGCCCCATTCCGCTACGTCCCCCAGTCGCCAGTCACCCGCGAGTGTTTCGACAAGCTCCGCGGTGCGCTCCTCGTCCTCGTGCATGACGTGTAGTGACGCCGCAGTACGTACCGCAGGGTCACCGTCCTCGAGGAGCGACGTGCGCACGTCGTCGGTGAGTTCCTGCCAGACGCGGCGGCATGCCGCGAGCCGGAACAGAGCGTCCTTGTGAACGGCGAGTGGCACGAGCACGTGTGCCGGCACGGAGGGCGCGTTGACTGTCTCGTACCAGACCACGTCGCGCTCGTGGTTCAGCAGCCGCTCGTACGCCCAGTCCGGCAATGGCGCTACCTGGATGCCGTACGGATGGGGGCCCATCGCGACCGCGAGCGCGTCCGATGCTCGTCCGTGAAGGAGACTGGCACGCAGTTCGGGGTCGACGGTCCAGCTCTGGGCAAGTGCGATTCGCACGCGGCGGTTGGGGTGGGCCACCATGGCCTCGGCCACCTCGGTGGGCAAGGTCTTACGGTATGAAAGCCGGTCGACGATCCACTGGTCGTCGAGAGCCAACAGCCGTAGTAGCACGCAAGCCGGCGCTCCCGGATTGCTTGCCAGGCCGTCTATCGCGTCCCGCGCTGACACTCTTCCCCCATGATCTGTGGCTGCTTTGCGCCCTGCCCAGTACATCGGCCGCCCGGCGGAAGATGCCTTACGGCAACCTAGGTATCGCGTAACAGCGCCACCGAGTCGCGAGCCACCGTGCTGATCAAGACAAGATCGCCAACCTACACGGCAGCGAACGCCTTTACACCCGATTGCTGCGGCTGATCCCCGTACTCCGCATGGTGGCGGAGAGGCCGGCGAGGCAAGCAAGCACCTGGAGAAGGGTTCGATCCCGAGCGACGTCAAGGGAAAGCACCACCGTCCCACGGCCCTGAACACGGTCGGTACGTTCGGGGGGTAAATCTTCGGCGCGCCCGTCGCCGTGGTGGCGACAGTGGTCGACTTCGCCTGCACCCCGTCGAAGAAGGGCCCGGAGGACACCTATGTGGATGCCCCGGCAGCACCGGGGAAGGTGAGGTACCGATGAAGCACCTTCCGGGCACACCGCCCTCTGGCCGCCGCCGCGCAGGTCCGCCCCAGCCCGGTCGCCGACGCCCGAGCGCGAGGCACCTGCTGCGCCCACGTAGTTCGCGGGCGTTCGTCCTCGGTCTGTGCATGTCCGTCGGCGGGCTCGCCGGCGGAGTGCGCGCCGTGCTGGACGGGAAGGGAATCGGGACGACTCTCGGCATCTTCGGCATCGGGATTCTCGGGCTCACTCCCGCCATCGCGTGGGTCGTGACATACGCGCGGGAGCGCTGAGAATCATGAGCCGGACGTTGCCCGAGGCTTGGAGGCCGTAGGACGCGGTGTTCCTCGCCGGACGTGCCCGCCAGGCGCAACGCGATCCGGCCCTTGTCGTCGGCGATCGCCAGGGCGCGCATGCGTTCGTCAGCCTTGGCCGCCACCTCCGCTGCGGCTGTCTCGCGGGCCTGCTCTGTACGTGCGACGGCCAGCTGCTCGCCGGTGCGGTCCAGCAGCGGGTAGATGGGCGCGATCTCGCGCTGCCCCCGGGTCTCCCCGCGGGCCTAGTCCCTTGGGAAGCCTTCGACGCACCGACGTGCGTAAACGCCGTGTACTGAGTGGTTGAGGCCTGCCGTGCCACCGACCGGGAACGACGGGTGGCAGCGCGAGCCGGAAGCGGCGGTCGACGGGAGACCGGCGCCGGTCATCACCGACGCCCACGGCGGCCCGTTCGTGCGGGCGACGACCTCGACCTTTCCCTTCTGGCATCGGAACGGTTCGTCGCCGTCGTCTCCACAGAGCGCCTCGCCGCCGAGAGTGGCCGGGCGGAAGCGAGAGAGTTGGCCGCTGACCCGCTGATCCTTTTCCCGGGTTCAGCGGGACCAACGGCGTCGTCGATGCCGACGTTCCGCAATGCCTGCGTGTTCGTGTCGCCTCGGTGTCAGCATCGCCCCATACAGCGTCACGACACTGCTTCCCGCAGGCGTCCGTGAGCTCGAACTCGACGGGCCTCAAGCCCTGTGCTCGCCCCCTCGGCGGAGTCAGGCGACCTTTGGCCAGTGCGGAGAAGCGTGCTGATCGCTTCGGCGGAGATTCCGGGAACCCGGCGCCCTGACCGTCGATTCGTTTGGGTCTGGCCTTCACCGAATCGACAGGGCCGGCGTAACTCCATGTGCACGGCCGTGCTCGACCTGGTCGTCTGCTTCGTCGGCTGCGCGGCGATTCTCAGGAGGACGGTCGTGGTGTCTCGGCCGGAGGACCGTCCTGTGTCAGCTGAGTCCGCACACCGCGAGGTACACGCATGCCGTGACTGCGCAGGTCGCCGATGAAGCGCGCGACGAGCGGATCCGGTTCCGCGAGCGTCACCGCCACCAGCTGCCTGACCCACCGCGGAGAGAACGATCGCACTGCTCCAGGAAAGCCGTGGCTGACCGCGCTCACGGGGCACACTGCGATTCCCAGACCGGCAGCCGCGAGCTGTGGTGCCGCCGCAGTCACCGATGTCCTCATCACCGTCTCCGGGTGGACTCCGGCGCGGGCGAAGGACTGGTCGAGCCAGGCGCTGAGGCCGTTGTCCGGTGCGAAGTGAACGAGCGGCGCACCTTCAAGATCCTCCAGGCGTACAGCCGACTGCTCGGCCAGCAGATGGCCGGCGGGTGCCGCCAGCACGATCTCCTCCTCGGCGACGGCGGTGATCGTGAAGCGGCCGGCCGAGGGAGCGGTCAGCACTGCCACGTCGACCTCGTCGGAGTCGACGAGGCCGAGCGCCTCGTCCATCGCCGTGGACTCGCGCAGCGTGATCGCGACCTCTGGGTAGCGGCGATGCCACTGGCGAATCACCTCAGCCAACAGCGGCACAGTGA
>NZ_JBHWZS010000008.1:0-73797 GCF_042728155.1 Streptomyces sp. NPDC060209 | reverse complement strand
GGTGCGCAGCATGCCGTGAGGGGGTCAGGCCTCTTCGAGCACCACCGACCGGGTGAGATGGCGCGGCAGGTCGGGATCGAGGCCGCGGGCCGCCGCGCGGGCGACAGCCAGCCGCTGCACCCGGACCAGGTCGGCCAGCGGGTCCAGGCCGCTCTCCACCCAGCGGGCCCCGGTCGCCCGCACCTGCTCCCGTAGTCCCTCCGGGGCGGTACCGAACATCCAGGTCGCGGTTCCGGCCGTGGCGATGCTGATGGGGCCGTGGCGGTATTCCATCGCCGGGTACGACTCCGTCCAGGACAGGGACGCCTCCTTCATCTTGAGCGCCGCCTCGTTGGCGAGCCCGACCGTCCAGCCGCGCCCCAGGAAGCTGAACTGGGAACACTCCAGAAGGCCTTCGGGCAGTGGCTCCGCCAGGGCGGTCTCCGCGTCCCGGACGACGTCCTCCGTGTGCAGCCCGAGATGGGCGCGGAACAGGGTGAGCGCGGTGGTCGCGAACCTCGTCTGGACCACGGAGCGCTCGTCGGCGAAGTCGAGGACGACCACCTCGTCGGCGGCATCCATGACCGGCGTCCGCGGGTCGGCGGTGACGGCGACGGTCCGTGTGGTGCCCCGCAGCCGGGTCAGCAGGTCGAGCACCTCGGTCGTCGTTCCCGAACGCGTCAGCGTGACGACCCGGTCGTACGCGCGCCCGAACGGGAACTCCGAGGCGGCGTACGCGTCCGATTCGCCCTGCCCGGAGGACTCGCGGAGCGAGGCGTACGCCTGCGCCATGTAGTACGACGTCCCGCAGCCGACGACGGCGATGCGCTCACCGGTGGCGGGCAGGGCGATCTTCCGGTCGGCGGCCGCCTCCGCGGCGCGGCGCCAGCACTCCGGCTGGTCGGCTGTCTCGGTCTCGACATGCGACATGTCCGCACTCCGCTTCCGCTGCTGTTCGCCCCCGGTGGGGGTGGGCTGGGTGAAATCGATGCCTGCTTGTTCAATTCTGCATGTTAGCTGGGTCAATCGAGCAAGAACAAGCAAAGTGCTTGCGTCTCCGTGGGCCATGCAACGTCTGTTTTCAGCCATGCTCGGTGGGTAGTCGGCTCAATCCGGTTCTGTCGCCCCTGCGCGGGTATCCGGTGAACGGCGTGAACCCTGTGGATGATTTGCCATGGTTCAGGTGAAAAGTCCCCTGTGAGATCGATCTGTGGCAACCCCGGACGGTCACCGGCTGACGGCGAGCGGTTCGGAAGAGGGGCGATTTTGCGTCATCGGGCCCACGCCTTGGCCGAGTTCGAACGCGCAGCCGGATCCTGGTCGGCATAATCGCCCCATGTCGATCACGGGTGGGGACGTCGTTGACCTCGGCAGGGGCCTGTACGCCTGGCTGCCGCCGAAGCGGGGCTGGGGCCTGGCCAACTGCGGTCTTCTCGTGTCGCCGCGCGGCGCGCTGTGGATCGACACCCCGTACGACCCGGTGCTGGCCGGCCAGTTCCTGGTGGAGAGCCAGAAGCGGCTCCCCGACGGAGTGGACATCGGCCGTGTGATCGTCACCCACGCCAACGGGGACCACTTCTGGGGTGCCGGAGTGCTTCCCGACGCGGAGATCATCGCGACCCGGGAGGCCCGGGAGCACATCCACTACGACCCCACCCCGCAGCAACAGCACGCCCTGGTGGCCGGAAGCGATCCGTCCACACCCCTCGGTGCGTACCTCGGCCGGCACTTCGGCGCCTTCGACTGGTCCTCCACCGAGGAGGTGCGGCCGACCACCTACTTCACCGGAGAGCTCGAACTGACCCTGGGGGAGTACGCGGTCCAGGTGTCGTCCCTGCCGCCCGCGCACACGGCGGGCGACCTGATCGTGTACCTGCCCGCGCAGCGCACGGTGTTCAGCGGAGACGTGATCTTCTCCTCCACCCCTCGGCAGCCCGGGGACCATCCCGTGCACTGGGCGGGCCCCCTGAGCAATGTGATCGACGCCTGCGAACGCGTCCTGGCCACCGGCGCCGAGGTGATCGTGCCGGGTCACGGACCGGTGCTCGGACCGGCCGGAGTGCGGGAGCACATGGGCTACCTCGCGTACGTACGCGAACGCGCCCACGCCCTCCACGCGGCAGGTGTGCCCGCGGTCGAGGCGGCCCGCCGGGTGATCGGTGAGGGCCGCTACCCGGCGCTCGGCCTGCCCGAGCGGCTCGTGGTGACCATCGGGAGCGAGTACCGCCACCTGGACGGCTCGGAAGTCCCCGGCGTCCTCCAGGTGATGGCCGACGTGGCCGCGGTCGCCCACGAGACCGACGCGGCGTGTACCGGCGGCCAGGCGTGACGGCCGGCCGGGCGCCCCGCCGGGGCGCGGGCTGTCGACCGTCCCCGACAACAGAGACGCGGTGACGCCGTGGTGGCATGGATCGTGGCCCTGATCGCCGTCGTGGTGGCGATATGGTCGGCCGCACGTATGTACCAGGCCAGGCGGGACGCGTACGGCGCCTCGGCACGTGCGGAGCTGACCGAGCGCCAGGCCAAGGCGGCAGAGGCCCGCACCCTCGCCCTCACCGAAGAGATCCGCCAGCTCGCCCAGAAGCGGATACCGGCGGCGGCCACCGCACTCTCCCACCGGGCGGCGCCCGTTCCGGGGCTGCGGGAGGCCGCGGGGATCGAGGGTGACGCCGCCCGGCTGCTGACCGAGGCCGTACAGGCCGCGCGCACGGCGGTCCTGGAGGAACGCGGACGTGTCGACGCGGCAGCGCGGTCGGCGATGCGCGGCACCTCCGCCAAGATCCAGTCACTGCTCAACCAGTCGCAGCACCTGCTTCACGAGCTCCAGCACGAATACGACGACCCGCGAATCCTGCAGCTCGACTTCCGCAACGAACTGGCGCTGCGCCGCACCCAGGCCACGGCCGTGCTCTGCGACGCCTGGCCCGGACTCGCCCGGCAGAACTCCTCGCTCGTCGAGGTCGTGCTCGGCGCCCAGTCCCGGGTCCCGGGGTACGAGCGGATCAAGGTCGCCAACCATCTGCGCCAGGAGCGGCTCGCCCTGGTCGCCCGGGCCGCGGAACCCCTGGCGATCGCGCTCGCCGAGCTGCTGGCCAACGCGACGGCGTACTCGCACCCGGACACCGAGGTGCCGGTGACGGTCCAGCAGACCGCCGGGCGCGGTGCCCTGATCCTCGTCGACGACGCGGGGATCGGCATGGACGACGACGCGCTGAAGCGGGCCCGCGTGCTGCTGTCCGGCCCCTCCGAGGTGCTGCTCACCGAGCTGGGGGACCCGCCGCAGACCGGCTTCGCGGTGGTGGGGCGACTCATCGCGCGTTACGGCTTCAGCTGCCACATCGAGTCCTCGCCGTACGGGGGGATGCGCACGATGCTCCGCATTCCGGCCCATCTGCTGACCGTGATGGACGACGACCGCACCCTGTCCGTGCTCGCGCCGAAGCCGGTGCACGCGCGGGGGACCGGAGCCGCCGCCGAAACCCCCTTTCCCGCCGCGGCCTCCGCACCCGACGAGCCTGCCGAGCCCTCCGCACTCGCCGAGTCCGCTGAACTTGCCGCGCCCGTGCCCGCGGAACCTGCCCCCGACGCCGACAGCGCAGTACGTCCGGCAGGTCTGCCCACCCGGCGGCGCAGATCCCGTCGGACGGACTCACCGGAGGCGTCGACCGCTCGGGCGCAGGAGGTGGAGGAGCCCGCACTCCGTACGCCCGAGCAGGCCGGAGCAGCCTGGGCCGCGCTCCAGGAGGGCACTCTCAGCGGCAGGAAGGCGATCGAGCTCCCGCCGCAGGCGCCCTCAGTATCCCCATCGGACGACCAAGGAGACGACGAGACGTGAGCACCACCCCCACCGCCGGTGATCTCGCCTGGGTGCTGACCCCCCTGCTGGAGCTGCCCGGTGTACAGCACGCCGTGGTCGCCACCGGCGACGGGCTCGTCGAGGGCGCCTCGCCCGGCCTGGACCGGGCGTCCGCCGAGCGCGTCGCCGCGATGACGGCCACCCTGCACGCGGCGGCCCGCGCCTTCACCACCGCCTTCACCGAGGCCGAGTCACCGCACCTGGCCCAGACGGTCGTGGAGTCCGATCTGGGTTTCGCCATCGTCGTACCGGCCGGCAAGAACACCACTCTGGCCCTGTTCGCCGCGCCCGACGCGCACCTGGGGAACATCGCGTACCAGATGCAGGTGCAGGTCACCGCGCTGACCCGGGCCATGCACGCCCCCACCCGCCAACCGGACGCTGCCACCCGGCCATGACCCCCGGCCCAGGCCGCCGCCTGATTCCCGCTTACCTGGTCACCGGTGGCCGTTCCGCGCCCACCGGTCCCGCGCTCGACCGGCTCGCCGTGCTCATCCGTACGGACTCGGCACTGCCGCCGAACACCGGTTCGGAGCAGCGCAGGCTGTGTGAGCTCCTGGAGCCGGGAGCCCTCACCGTCGTCGAATGCGCTGCCCACCTGGACCTGCCGGTCAGCGCCACGGTCTTCCTGGCCACGGACCTCGTGGCCGCAGGACATCTGCACGCTCGACCACCGATCCCCAGCGCCGGTGAGATCGACCGGTCGCTCGTCGAGAGGCTGCTCGTTGGACTCCGTTCCCTCCACTGACCGGGGCGGCATCGGCTATCTGCCGAGCGCCGCCGAGACCCTGATGAAGCTTGTCGTCACGGGTCCCTTCGGCGTGGGCAAGACGACCCTGATCCGCACACTGTCGGAGATCCCGACCCTGCACACGGAAGAGGCGATGACGCAGTCCAGTACGGGACTCGACGACACCGCCGGGCTTCCGGAGAAGACCACGACCACGGTCGCCATCGACTTCGGCAGGCTGACCGTCCAGGACGACCTGGTCCTCTACATGTTCGGCACGCCGGGCCAGGAGCGCTTCTTCCCTCTCTGGGAGGACATCGCGCGCGGTGCGCTCGGCGCCCTCGTCATGGTCGACACCCGCCGGCTCGAGGACTCCTTCGCCGTCATGGACATGGTGGAGGAGCAGGGACTCCCGTACGCCGTCGCCGTGAACCGTTTCCCCGATGCCCCCGCCCATGCGGACGAGGTCCTGCGCAAGCACCTCGACCTCGATCCCCGTACTCCGCTGGTGCAGTGCGACGCCCGGGAGCGCCGGGGCAGCATCGACGCCCTGATCGCCCTCGCCGAGCACGCGCTGACCTCTTTGCCCGCGTCCCAGGAATCGTCATGACCCGTCCCGTGACCGGCACTTCACCCGGCACCGCCCCCTCGCTCCTCGAGCCGCTCCCGCTGTACGGCGCCGGCTTCGCCGCCGATCCGCACGGCCACTACCGCAAGCTGCGCGCCCAGGGGCCCGTGGCCAGGGTCCGCATCGCCCCGGACGTCGACGCGCTGCTGGTCACCGACTACCACGCGGCCGTCGACCTGCTGCGGGACACCGAGACCTTCACCAAGGACCCGCGTGCCTGGCAGGCGGGTGTGCCGGCCGACTCGCCGGTCCTTCCCGTGCTCGGCTACCGGCCCACCGCGCTCTTCACCGACGGCGACGTCCACGCCCGCTACCGCGACGCCATCAACGACACCCTCGCCCTGATCGAGCCCCACCTGCTGCGTGCGGAGGTGGCCCGGGTCGCGCGGCGGCTCATCGCCGCGTTCTCGGCCACCGGCACCGGTGACCTCATAGCCCAGTACGCCCGCAGGCTCCCCTTGCACGTCTTCACCGCCTCCTTCGGTGTGGCCCCGGAGGACACCGAGCGGGTGGTCCGCGGGACCGCCGGAATGATGGACTCCGCGGCGGACGCGACAGCGGCCTACGACGACCTCGTCGGCGTCGTCACCGCTCTCGTGTCGGAACGGCGGCGCACACCGCGCCGCGACCTCACCTCGTACCTGCTCGCACATCCGGCAGGTCTCGACGACAACGAGACGGTGCGTCAGATCACGCTCATCATGAGCGCGGGCCACGATCCGACGACCAACCTGATCGGCAACGCGCTGTTGCGCATGCTCAGCGACACCCGGTACGGCGGCTCCTTGCACGGCGGCGCCATGACCGCGCACGAAGCGGTCGACGACGTGCTCTGGCGCGATCCGCCGCTGGCCAACATGGGAGCGCACTTCCCGCGCCACGACACCGAGTTCCACGGGGTCCCGCTGCGCGCCGGGCAGCTCGTGCTGGTCTCCTTCGCCGCGGCCAACACGCAGTCGCCGCCTTCCGTCTCGGACCCCGCGGTGCGTTCGGGTGACGGTGCGCACCTGGCGTGGTCGACGGGGCCCCACCGCTGCCCGGCCAAGCAGCCCGCCCTGCTGATGGCGATGACCGCGATCGAGCAGCTCACCAGTCAGCTCTGCGACCTGGAACTGGCTGTCGAACCTGGCGCGCTGGTGTGGCGGCCGGGCCCATTCCACCGTGCCCCGGCCCACCTCCCGGTGCGTTTCACCCCGCTCGACACGGTCCCCGAACCGGACGACGCGGGCGTACCGGACGCTGCCGATCGTGTTCAGACCCGTGTCGGTGGTACGCCGAACGGGTGAGGGGCGAGAGAATTGCCCGATGAACAGCGAGCGCAGCCGGCGCACAGCCAACCGGCATACGGACGGGGTGGTTCTGTGAGCAGGTACGACAGGTACGACAGGTACGACGCCACCGACGAACAGTGGGAAGGGCTCGCCCAGGTCGTACCCCTGAGGGGCCGCAACGAATGGCCTTCGCGGGTCGACCACAGGACGGTCCCGGACCAGCGGGAGTCGGCCGAGCAGCGGCGCCTGGTGGTTCTGAGGGTCCAGGTGTTCGCCGACGCCCGCGAGGTGGCCGAGTACCTGGTG
Organism: Streptomyces sp. NPDC060209; assembly: GCF_042728155.1. Lineage (NCBI taxonomy): Bacteria > Bacillati > Actinomycetota > Actinomycetes > Kitasatosporales > Streptomycetaceae > Streptomyces > Streptomyces sp. NPDC060209. The sequence continues at coordinate 67,027 of NZ_JBHWZS010000008.1, read as the reverse complement.
GCGCAGATCCCGGTCCTGCTGGACCTGACCGGCGCCGAGGGCGATGTCGCCAAGCGGATCCTGGACTTCAGCAGCGGCGTCGTCTTCGGGCTCGGAAGCGGGATGCACCGGGTCGACCGCAACGTCTTCCTGCTCGCGCCGGTCGGCATGGAGGTCGAGGGGGTCACCGCGGCGGGCGTACCTCAATCGTAGGAAGGTCGTGCGGGCGGAACGGTTCGCCGCTCACGGGCGTGCGTACGGTCCGCTCATGACTGTGATCTCCTCGGGGCGGACGGCTCCGTCGCCGTCAGGCGCGGCCCGTCCCGCACGCCCCTTCGTCGGTGAACTCCGGCTCGACGCCTTCGCCTCTCACCGCCGTACCGTCATCCCGCTCGGGCCGCTCACGCTGCTCGCCGGGTGCAGCGGCAGCGGGAAGTCGACCGCCCTGCGCGGCTACGAGGCCCTTGCGCGGCTGGCCGCCGGCGATCCGCTGGAGGACGTCTTCCCCGACCCGGCGGCCTGGGTGCCGGAACGGGCGGGCGCCGACGCGCAGGGGCGGCGCGGATTCAGGCTCGGCTGCACGGTGGAGGGCCCGGCCGGCCCGGTGAGACTGGATCTCGCCGTGCAGGCCGAGCCCACGCTCCGCATCGTCGGCGAGCGGCTCACGGACTGCGGAGAGATCCTTCTGAGCACCGCCCTGCGGGACCCGCGGCGTTCCCACGTCCAGGCCGCCTGGCACACCGCGGGGTCGGTGCCGGTGACGCGTGCTCCTTTCCCCGACGACCGGCTCGGCACGGCGCTGCTGCCGTTGCGGGTCGCCGGGACGACGGACGGGCAGCTCAGGGTGCTGGCCGCCGCCGAACAGGTGGTGGTGGCACTGCGGTCCGCCTTCGCCTGCGATCCTCAGCCGCGGCGGATGCGTGCGGCGGTACCCGTCGGGGAAGGGCGGCTGACCTCGTGCTGCGACAACCTCGCCGAGGTCCTGTACCGCACCCACAGTCAATGCGGCCAGCGGCACGCCCGGTTGGTCGCCAGCGCGGCCACGGGGTGCGCGGGACAGGTGACAGGGCTGACCGTCGAGCGTCTGGCGGACGGGACCGTGCGGGCGCTCACCGGCCGGGGTCCGGGCCGCACCACACCCATCGGCCGCCTCGGTGACGGCGAACTCAGATATCTGGCCTTCGCACTGGTGCTGCTGACCGGACCGCATGTCCTGGTGGTGGACCCGGCGGCGGAGGTGCCCTCGGCCATGCAGGCCCTCACCGTCCTGGCCGACGGGCTCGACCGGAGCCTGGACGTGCGGCAGACCGGTGAGCTGCTGGCGCTGGCGGCGTCGATCTGCGCGGACGGGCACATGCGCCTGCTGGGGACGGTGGGCGAGACGACCGCGGCAGCCGCCCGTGGGAGGGCCGGTGTGACGGTGGTAGACCTGACTCCGTGACGGATCTGGATGTAGCACAACTGCAGCGACGACTGGCCGACTTCGCGGCGTCCCGGGCCTGGGAGCCGTACCACACCCCGAAGAACCTGTGCGCTGCCCTGAGCGTGGAGGCCTCCGAACTCCTCGAGATCTTCCAGTGGCTGACACCGGAGCAGTCGGCGAGCGTGATGGAGGACGCCGACACGGCGTTCCGTGTGACGGACGAGGTCGCGGACGTCCTGGCGTATCTGCTGCAGTTCTGCGAGGTCCTGGGCATCGACGCGCTTGCGGCGCTGGCGGCCAAGATCGACCGGAATGAGGCACGCTTTCCGGTGCCCGGCAGCGCCGAGCCGACGGATCGTCACTCTTCGGAGTGATCGACTTATGCACAATCGACTTCCTGTCCACAGATTTCCGATTTCCTCTGGCATTCGTGTGGCATGCCCCTCACTGTGGGTAATGAAGAGGTGAGCGGGTTCTTTGTACGGGTGGTCTCGGCGACGGGGGGAATCGCATGGAAGCGGAGCGACTGATCGCGGCGGGCCGGAGCGCGCTGGCCGGGAGCCGGGGAGTGCCGGCCGTCATGGCGGAGGCATGGCAGGCACAGGCACTCGCCCGGGCGGTCGGCGGGCAGCTGGCGAGGTGCGGCCCGGCGGAGTTGCGGACGGAGGCGCGCGGGCTCAGCGAGACCTGCGCCCTGGGCAGCGCCGTGCTGGACCACCCGATGGTTCCGGCCGGAGGTGTGAGGGCGTCGCAGCTCACCGAAGTGGCGCATGTGGCCGAGGCGTTGGCCGCTCTCGCGCTGCTTCTCGGCGAGGCGGGCATCGCGCTCGTGGGCGTCGCCTGCGGTACGGAGGAGGAAGCGCTCTACTGGCAGTGCATCGAGGCGATAGACGCCGTCGACGAGTCCGTGGACCGGGTCCACGGCATGCTGAGACGGCTTTCCGAGCAGGAGCGCGAACGGGAGCGCGAGCCGGAGCCGGACCGGGAGCGCGACGGTCCGTTCGGAGTGATCCGCGGGCCGGCGGGTTCCGTCGCCGGCCCGCCGTGAGCCGGTCAGCCACGAGCCGGGCGGGCGGGGGAGCGCGGGCCGTCCCCCATGGGGAGGGGGCCGGGGGAGGCGGAGCGCGGCGGTTTCGAAGGTGCAGGATGGAGGCATGGATCTTCGAATCTTCACCGAGCCCCAGCAAGGGGCGAGCTACGACACCCTGCTCACCGTCGCCAAGGCCACCGAGGACCTCGGCTTCGACGCCTTCTACCGGTCGGACCACTATCTGCGCATGGGCTCCGGGGACGGCCTGCCCGGCCCGACCGACGCGTGGATCACTCTGGCCGGACTGGCCCGTGAGACCAAGCGGATCCGCCTCGGCACGTTGATGACGGCGGGCACTTTCCGGCTTCCCGGGGTGCTGGCCATCCAGGTGGCCCAGGTCGACCAGATGTCCGGTGGCCGGGTCGAGCTCGGACTGGGCGCGGGCTGGTTCGAGGAGGAGCACAAGGCGTACGGCATCCCGTTCCCGAAGGAGAAGTTCGGCCGGCTGGAGGAGCAGCTGGCGATCGTCACGGGCCTGTGGGAGACCGAGACCGGCAAGACGTTCAGCTACGACGGGACGTACTACCAGCTCACCGACTCTCCGGCACTGCCGAAGCCCGCCCAGGCGAAGGTGCCGGTCCTGATCGGTGGACACGGCGCGGTCCGCACCCCGCGGCTGGCCGCCCGGTACGCGGACGAGTTCAACATCCCCTTCGCGTCGATCGAGGACAGCGAGAAGCAGTTCGGCCGGGTCAGGGACGCCGCCGTGGCGGCCGGCCGGGCCCCCGACGACCTGGTGTACTCCAACGCCCTGGTGGTGTGCGTCGGGAAGGACGACGCGGAGGTGGCGCGGCGCGCGTCCGCCATCGGACGGGATGTCGAGGAGATCAAGGCGAACGGGCTGGCGGGCTCGCCCGACGAGGTGGTCGACAAGATCGGCCGCTATGCCGCCATCGGATCGTCGAGGATCTACCTCCAGGTCCTGGACCTGCATGACCTGGAGCACCTGGAACTGATCTCCTCGCAGGTCCAGTCGCAGCTGGGCTGACGGGAGGGTCCCCGCAGGACGGGGCGGACCCGCGCGGCCGTGCGAGTTCCGGCGGGAATCAGCACACAGGGTGGCGTGACCCCAGGAGCGACAGGAACCAGCCCGCAGGACGGGCCCGTGCGAGCGCGGGACCGACTGCGATCAGCCGACAGCAAGGAGCAGTTGTGCACACCGCCCGGACACCGGATGTCCCGCCCGGCCGTACGCTCGGCGACGCGCTCGCCGAGGGGACCGTGCTGCTGGACGGGGGGCTCTCCAACCAGTTGGAGGCGCAGGGCTGCGATCTGTCCGACGCCCTGTGGTCGGCCCGGCTGCTGAGCGACGAGCCCCACCAGATCGAGGCCGCCCACAGGGCCTATGCGCAGGCAGGTGCGCAGGTGCTCATCACCGCCAGCTACCAGGCCACCTTCGAAGGCTTCGCGCGGCGCGGGATCGGACGTGCCCGGGCGGCGGAGCTGATGGCCGGCAGCGTGGAGTCGGCGCGCCGGGCGGGTGCGGCGACGGGGCGGGAGCTCTGGGTCGCCGCCTCGGTCGGGCCGTACGGGGCGATGCTCGCGGACGGCAGCGAGTACCGCGGCCGGTACGGAATGACCGTCCGGGAGCTGGTGCGTTTTCACCGGCCCCGGGCGGAGACGCTGGCCGCGGCGGGCCCTGATGTGCTGGCTCTGGAGACCGTGCCGGACATCGACGAGGCCGAGGCCCTGCTGCGGGTGGTCCAGGACCTCGGGGTGCCGGTCTGGCTCTCGTACAGCGTGGCGGGAGACCGGACCAGGGCGGGACAGCCCCTGGCCGAGGCGTTCGGGCTCGTCGCCGGCATCGATCAGGTGGTGGCCGTCGGGGTCAACTGCTGCGATCCCGCCGATGCGGACCATGCGGTGGAGGTGGCTGCCGCGGCCACCGGCAAGCCGGTCGTCGTCTACCCGAACAGTGGGGAGGAGTGGGACGCCGACGGCCGGGACTGGACCGGGAGAGGCACGTTCGAACCGGGCAGGGTGCGGGACTGGCAGAGGGCGGGCGCGCGGCTGGTCGGTGGATGCTGCCGGGTCGGGCCGTCCGAAATCGCGGCGCTGGCCGCTCGACTGGAGCCGTCGGGAACGTGAAAATGCCTGGTGGGAGACAGACCACCGGACCATACTCGGACACGTGTTCCTGACTATCAGCACGACCGGCACCCCTGAGCGTCCCGCCACCGATCTCGGTTACCTGCTGCACAAGCATCCCGACAAGGCGCAGACGTTCTCCACCTCGCACGGCACCGCGCATGTCTTCTACCCCGAGGCATCCGCGGAGCGCTGCACCGCCGCGCTGCTGCTGGAGGTGGATCCGGTGGCGCTGGTCAGGCGCGGCAAGGGCAAGGGCCGGGGCGGCGCCCCCGACGCGGCGCTCGCGCAGTACGTCAACGACCGGCCGTACGCGGCGTCGTCGCTGCTCTCGGTAGCGATGACGACGGTGTTCAAGTCCGCGCTGAACGGGGCGTGCCGGGCGATGCCCGAGCGGGCACAGGAATCGCTTCCGCTGCGGATCGAGGTGCCCGCGCTGCCCGCACGCGGGGGTGCGGAGCTGGTGCACAAGCTCTTCGCGCCGCTCGGCTGGACACGGGTGGACGCCGTAGCCGTACCGCTGGACGAGCGGTTCCCGGAATGGGGCGACTCGCGCTACGTACGGCTGGTGCTGGAGGGGGAGTTGCGGCTGGCGGACGCTTTGCGGCAGCTGTATGTGCTCCTCCCGGTGCTCGACGACGCGAAGCACTACTGGGTCGCACCCGACGAGGTCGACAAGCTGCTCCGGGCCGGCGAGGGCTGGCTGGCGGGGCATCCGGAGCAGAAGCTGATCATCAGCCGTTACCTCTCCCGCCGAGGGGGGCTCACGCGGCAGGCGATGGAGCGGCTCGAGCTCGTGCGGCTGGCGGAGTCGGACGACCTCGAGGTGGAGAGCGTCGACAACGCGGTGGACGAGACCAAGGACACGGAGGACAAGCCGGTGCCGCTCGCCGAGCAGCGGCGCGAGGCTGTCCTGGAGGCGCTGCGCGCCGCCGGGGCGAGCCGGGTGCTCGACCTGGGCTGCGGCCAGGGCCAGTTGGTCCAGGCGCTGCTCAAGGACGTGCGGTTCACGGAGATCGTCGGTGTCGACGTGTCGATGCGCGCCCTGACCGTCGCCGCCCGCCGGCTGAAGCTGGACCGGATGGGCGAGCGGCAGGCCGGGCGGGTCACCCTCCGACAGGGCGCGCTCACCTATACCGACAAGCAGCTGAAGGGGTACGACGCCGCCGTGCTGAGCGAGGTGATCGAGCACCTCGACCTGCCGCGGCTCCCCGCCCTTGAGTACGCGGTGTTCGGATCAGCGCGACCGCGGACGGTGCTGGTGACGACGCCCAACGTCGAGTACAACGTCCGCTGGGAGACGCTTCCCGCCGGGCACGCACGCCACGGTGACCACCGCTTCGAGTGGACCAGGGAGGAATTCCGGGACTGGGCGGGGCAGGTGGCCGGACGCCACGGATACGCGGTGGTGTTCGTGCCCGTGGGACCGCAGGACCCCGAAGTCGGGCCTCCCACACAGATGGCCGTGTTCACGATGACGACGGCCCACGAGACGACGAAGGAGGCGAAGGCCGCATGACCGGTACCTCTCGCACACTGCCTGTGACCGACCTGTCCCTCGTCGTCCTCATCGGCGCCAGCGGATCGGGCAAGTCCAGCTTCGCCCGAAAGCACTTCAAGCCGACCGAGATCGTCTCGTCGGACTTCTGCCGGGGTCTCGTCGCCGACGACGAGAACGACCAGAGCGCCAGCCGTGACGCCTTCGACGTGCTGCACTACATCGCGGGCAAGCGCCTCGCCGCGGGCCGGCTCACCGTCGTCGACGCGACCAACGTGCAGCCGGAGAGCCGCAAGCAGCTCGTCCAGCTGGCCCGGCAGCACGACGTGCTGCCCATCGCCATCGTGCTGGACCTTCCGGAAGAGCTCTGCCAGGCACGCAACGCCACGCGCCCGGACCGCGCCGGAATGCCACGCCATGTCGTACAGCGCCACCGCCGTGAGCTGCGCCGGTCGCTGCGCGGTCTGGAGCGCGAAGGCTTCCGCAAGGTCCACGTCCTGCGCACCGAGGAGGAGGCCGACACCGCCGAGGTCGTCCTGGAGCGCCGCTACAACGACCTCCGCCACCTCACCGGCCCCTTCGACATCATCGGCGACATCCACGGCTGCAGCTCGGAGCTGGACACCCTGCTCGGCAAGCTGGGCTACGTGGGCGGCGCCCACCCCGAGGGGCGTACCGCCGTGTTCGTGGGCGATCTGGTGGACCGGGGCCCCGACAGCCCCGGTGTGCTGCGCCGCGTCATGTCCATGGTGGCGTCCGGCAACGCACTGTGCGTCCCCGGCAACCACGAGAACAAGCTGGGCCGTTACCTCAAGGGGCGCAAGGTCCAGCACAGCCACGGTCTCGCCGAGACCGTCGAGCAGCTGGAGCGGGAGGACGCCGAGCACCCCGAGTTCCGCAAGGAGGTCGCGGAGTTCATCGACGGACTGGTCAGCCACTACGTCCTGGACGAGGGCAAGCTGGTCGTCTGCCACGCTGGGCTGCCGGAGAAGTACCACGGGCGCACGTCGGGGCGGGTCCGTTCGCACGCGCTGTACGGGGAGACGACCGGCGAGACCGATGAGTTCGGCCTGCCCGTGCGCTACCCGTGGGCCGAGGAGTACCGAGGCGGCGCCGCGGTGGTCTACGGCCACACGCCGGTGCCCACCGCCTCCTGGGTGAACAACACCCTCTGCCTGGACACCGGGGCCGTCTTCGGCGGGAAGATGACCGCACTGCGCTGGCCGGAGCGGGAGATCGTCGACGTACCGGCCGAGCGCGTCTGGTACGAGCCGGTGAAGCCGCTGGCCACCGAGGCCCCCGGAGGCCGGGAGGGCCGGCCGCTCGACCTCGCGGACGTGCAGGGCCGCCGCATCGTGGAGACCCGGCACATGGGCCGCGTCGCGGTGCGTGAGGAGAACGCGGCGGCGGCGCTCGAAGTCATGAGCCGCTTCGCCGTCGACCCCAGACTGCTCGCCTACCTCCCGCCGACCATGGCTCCGACCGCGACCTCCCACGAGGGGGGCTTCCTGGAGCATCCGGCCGAGGCCTTCGCGCAGTACCGCGCCGACGGCGTCACCAAGGTCGTCTGCGAGGAGAAGCACATGGGCTCGCGCGCCGTGGCGCTGGTCTGCCGCGACGCCGGCACCGCCCGCGAGCACTTCGGCGTGGACGGCCCCACCGGCGCCCTGCACACCCGCACCGGGCGGCCGTTCCTGGACGACGCCGCGCTCACCGAGGTCGTCCTCGGCCGGCTGCGCGCGGCCGTAACCGCCGCCGGGCTCTGGGAGGAGTGGAACACCGACTGGGTGGTGCTCGACGCCGAGCTGATGCCCTGGTCCCTCAAGGCCGCCGGGCTGCTGCGCTCGCAGTACGCGGCGGTGGGCGCGGCAGCCGGGGCGGTCCTGCCCGTGGCGGAGGAGGCCCTGGGCGCGGCGGCCGCCCGAGGTGTCGACGTCGGCGGCCTCGCCGGCCGCCAGCGGGAGCGCGCCGAGGACGCCGCCGCCTTCACGGAGGCGTACCGCCGCTACTGCTGGAGCACCGAAGGCCTCGACGGCGTACGGCTCGCACCGTTCCAGATCCTCGCGGTGCAGGGCCGCTCGCTCGCCTCCGTACCGCACGACGAGCAGCTGGCGTGGCTGGACCGTCTCGTCGAGCACGACCCGACGGGACTGCTCCAGGTCACCCGGCGCCTCGTCGTCGACACGGGTGACGAGGCCTCCGTGCGCTCGGGCATCGACTGGTGGCTGGAGATGACCGGGCGCGGGGGCGAGGGCATGGTCGTCAAGCCGCTCGGCGCCCTCGTCCGCGACGCGAAGGACAGGCTCGTCCAGCCGGGCATCAAGGTGCGTGGCCGGGAGTACCTGCGGATCATCTACGGGCCCGAGTACACGCGGCCGGAGAATCTCGAGCGGCTGCGTTCCCGCTTCCTCGGCCACAAGCGGTCGCTGGCCCTGCGGGAGTACGCCCTCGGTCTGGAGGCGCTGGACCGGCTCGCCGACGGGGAGCCGCTGTGGCGGATCCACGAGGCGGTCTTCGCGGTGCTGGCCCTGGAGTCGGAGCCCGTCGACCCCCGGCTGTAGGACGGCCCGACCGGAATCGGGTGGCGGTTCGCAGGGTGAACGGCGCCCCGCGTGGTGAGGATGAAGACATGGGATTCCATGTCGATTCCGAGGCCGGGCGGCTGCGCCGCGTCATCCTGCACCGCCCCGATCTGGAGCTGAAGCGGCTCACGCCCAGCAACAAGGACGCACTGCTGTTCGACGACGTGCTGTGGGTGCGCCGCGCCAGGGAGGAACACGACGGTTTCGCCGATGTGCTGCGCGACCGAGGGGTGGAGGTGCACTTCTTCGGCGAGCTGCTCCGGGAGTCCCTCGACATCCCGGTGGCGAGGCGGCTCGTCCTCGACCGGGTCTTCGCGGAGAAGGAGTACGGCCCGCTCGCCACCGAGCATCTGCGTGCCGCCTTCGAGGAGCTGTCCGCCGGTGAGCTGGCCGAGGCCCTGGTCGGCGGCATGACGAAGCGGGAGTTCCTGGAACGGCACGCCGAGCCGACCTCCGTCCGCTTCCACGTCATGGATCTGGACGACTTCCTGCTCAGCCCCCTGCCCAACCACATCTTCACCCGCGACACCTCCGCCTGGATCTACGACGGCGTGTCCATCAACGCGATGCGCTGGCCTGCCAGACAGCGCGAGACCGTGCACTTCGAGGCGATCTACCGGCACCACCCCCTTTTCACCGGCCCCGAGGCAGGCGTCTTCCACCACTGGTCGGAGGGCCAGGACGACTATCCGTCCACCATCGAGGGCGGCGACGTGCTCGTCATCGGCCGGGGCGCCGTCCTGATCGGGATGAGTGAACGCACCACTCCCCAGGCCGTGGAGATGCTGGCCAGAGGGCTCTTCGACGCCGGGTCGGCCCGGACGATCGTGGCGCTCGACATGCCCAAGCGCCGGGCGTTCATGCACCTCGACACGGTGATGACGATGATCGACGGGGACACGTTCACCAAGTACGCCGGACTCGGCATGCTCCGTTCCTACACGATCGAGCCCGGCACCGGCCCACGTGAGCTGAAGGTCACCGACCATCCGCCCGAGCACATGCACCGGGCCATCGCCGCCGCGCTCGGTCTGGACGCGATCCGGGTGCTCACCGCGACCCAGGACGTGCACGCCGCCGAGCGGGAGCAGTGGGACGACGGCTGCAATGTGCTGGCCGTGGAGCCCGGGGTCGTCGTCGCGTACGAGCGCAACGCCACCACCAACACGTTTCTGCGGAAGGAAGGCATCGAGGTCATCGAGATCCGGGGCAGCGAGCTGGGACGGGGCCGGGGCGGTCCGCGCTGCATGAGCTGCCCCGTGGTGCGGGACGCGGTGTGAAGCGGGGGAGAGGGACATACGGAGTCGCGGAACACGGGGAGGCGCACGGCGTACACCTTCTGTACAGCCGCACGGTGCCTCTGTATAGCAATACGGTGGCTCGTATAGACTTCCAGGACAATCGTCCGCGCGCGCTCAGCCCGACCCAGGAGCAGTCACCATGGCCATAGACCTCACAGGCCGCCATTTCCTCAAGGAGCTGGACTTCACGGCCGAGGAGTTCCGCGGCCTGATCGCCCTGTCCGCCGAGCTCAAGGCCGCCAAGAAGGCAGGCGCCGAGGTGCAGCGGCTGCGCGGCAGGAACATCGCGCTGATCTTCGAGAAGACCTCGACCCGTACCCGCTGCGCCTTCGAGGTCGCCGCTGCCGACCAGGGCGCGTCCACGACGTACCTCGACCCCTCGGGCTCCCAGATCGGGCACAAGGAGTCGGTGAAGGACACCGCCCGGGTGCTCGGCCGGATGTTCGACGGCATCGAGTACCGGGGTGACAGCCAGCAGTCCGTCGAGGAGCTGGCGGCGTACGGCGGTGTGCCGGTCTTCAACGGGCTCACCGACGAATGGCACCCCACGCAGATGCTCGCCGACGTCCTCACGATGACCGAGCACAGCGCGAAGCCCCTGGAGGAGATCGCCTTCGCCTACCTGGGCGACGCCCGCTTCAACATGGGCAACTCCTACTTGATCACCGGCGCCCTGCTGGGCATGGACGTCCGCATCGTCGCGCCCGCCGCCTACTGGCCTGTGCAGGAGATCGTGGACCGGGCGCACAAGCTCGCGGAGTCCAGTGGTGCCCGCATCACCCTCACCGAGGACGTCACCGAGGGCGTGCGGGGTGCCGACTTCGTCGTCACCGACGTCTGGGTCTCCATGGGTGAGCCCAAGGAGGTCTGGGACGAGCGCATCGCCTCCCTCTCGCCGTACGCCGTGACCATGGACGTCCTGCGCGCCACGGGCAACGACGACGTGAAGTTCCTGCACTGTCTCCCGGCCTACCACGACCTCGGTACGAAGGTGGCCAGGGAGATCCACGAGCGGCACGGCCTGTCGGAGCTGGAGGTCACCGACGAGGTCTTCGAGTCCCCGCACTCGGTCGTCTTCGACGAGGCCGAGAACCGGATGCACACGATCAAGGCGGTGCTCGTGGCGACGCTGGCAGGCGACGCGCAGGCCGCATGAACATGCACCCGATTGGGTGAACATGCGTACAAGTGGCTACGATGGTGCTACTTGGTGGGGTTCGGGCTCGCACGCCCGAACCCCTTTTCATGTGCTCGTTCGGAGCGCGTGTCCAGGTGCGAGCCCCCCACAGGCTCCCTTCCCCGCGCCATCAGAGAAGAGACCCCGGTCCCCCCATGAGTCCCGCCTCCCCCACCCCGCCAAGCCCTTCACGCAGGACAGGGGCGCGCATCAAGAGCCCCGATCTGCTGCTCGCCGAGTCCGGAGCCGACCTGGAAGGGCACGGTCTGCGGCGCACCATGGGGCTGTTCCAGCTCGTCTGCTTCGGTGTCGGGGCGATCGTCGGCACCGGGATCTTCGTCGGGCTGTCCGACAGCGTCGCCGAGGCGGGACCCGCCGTGGTGGTCTCGTTCGTCCTCGCCGCCATCACCTGCATCTTCACCGCCTTCTCCTTCGCCGAGCTCGGCGGCGCCATCCCGGTCTCCGGCAGCTCCTACTCCTTCGCCTACGCCACGCTCGGGGAGCGGGTCGCCTTCCTCGTCGGCTGGTGCCTGCTGCTGGAGTACGGAGTCTCGGTCTCGGCCGTCGCGGTCGGGTGGAGCCAGTACGTCAACGAGCTGCTGGACAGCATCGTCGGCTGGAGCCTCCCGGCGGCGCTCTCCGCCGGACCCGGGGACGGCGGCGTGATCAACCTGCCGGCGATCGTCGTGGTCATGATGGCGGCCACCCTGCTGGTGCGCGGCATCAGGGAGAGCGCGGGAGCCACGGCGGCGATGGCGGTGCTGAAGATCGGCATCCTCATCGCGTTCTGCGTGATCGCCTTCACCGCGTTCGAAGACGGACACCTCTCACCGTTCGCCCCTGACGGCATGGCCGGGATCACCGCCGGTGCGTCCGTGGCGTTCTTCTCCTACATCGGCTTCGACGCCATCACCACCGCCGGCGAGGAGGTCAAGAACCCCCGCCGGAACATCCCGATCGCGATCCTGATCTGCATCGGCGTGGTCACACTGCTCTACTGCGCGGTCGCCCTCGGTGCCATCGGCGCGCTGGGCGCGGACGCCGTGTCCGACAAGCCGGCGGCGCTCTCGCTGGTGGTCGACAAGGTCACCGAATCGAGCGTCGGCGGCGGGATCATCGCCTTCGGCGCGGTCGTCGCCATCGCGTCCGTCGTTCTCGCGGTGATGTACGGCCAGACCCGGATCCTGATGTCGATGTCCCGCGACGGGCTGATCCCCCGGGTCTTCGAACGGGTGTCGCCGAAGACCCGCACGCCGGTCGCCAACACCTGGATCGTGGCGGTCCTCTTCGCGGTCCCCGCCGCGTTCGCGTCCCTCGACGTCGTCGTGAACCTGACGACCATCGGCACGCTCGCCACCATGGCGGTGGTCAACATCGCCGTCATCGCGCTGCGCCACCGGAACCCCGAGCTGAAGCGCTCCTTCCGGGTCCCGCTCTACCCGCTCAGCCCGATCCTGGGCGTCGGCTTCTGCCTGTACCTGATGTACGGGACCGGCTGGACGACCTGGGTGCAGTTCGTGGTCTTCCTGGCGGTGGGTGCCCTGGTGTACGCGGGATACAGCCGCAGCCGCTCCCGGCTCGTCAGGGAGCCGCAGGACCGGGTGGCAACAGGCTCGACGGAAGGGTGAACCAGACCGCCTTGCCGTGCTCGGTGGGGCGGTGACCGCAGGCGGAGCTGAGGGCGCGGATCAGGAGCAGCCCCCGGCCGTGCTCCTGCCAGGGATCCGGCGCGCTGCCGGGCAGCAGGCGGGACAGGTCGCCGGGCGGTCCCGGGTCATGGTCGTGGACCTCCACCTGGCAACCGGACGCCAGAAGCTCGACCACCAGCTCGATGGGCCCCGAGCCGTTGGTGTGCTCCACGGCGTTGGCGACCAGCTCGGCGGTCAGCAGCTCGGCGGTGTCGCTGTCCGCGGGCGTCTCGAGGTCCGCCAGCGCCGTGCGGACGAGGGCGCGGGCGATCGGCACCGCGGCCGTGGAGTGCGGCAGGGCGATACGCCAGGAGGAGGGCGGGGGGACGTCGGGCGGCAAGGCGGGAGTTTCCGTTCGGGAGCGAGACATCCGGCGGGGGACTTCCGTCCCGGGGCTACTGCGTCCGGGACTGCGTCTTACGTACCGGAGGGTACGGGGTCTGTACCAGGACTTCCTGCGCTCAACCATACGAAGCGCGACGCCTCAGACATAGAGGCGGTCGACCGGCACAAAAGGGACCTTCGCCACAGTGGTGGCGCCGCGCTATCGCGTACTCATGACGGAAGTCACATATGGGTGATAGATTCCAAGCGAATCTGCAGCAGCCCGACGGCTGGAGGGGACCCTTCCATGAGCCCGTTCACCGGCTCCGCCTCGCGCACCGAGCGCTGGAAGCATCTGCGCCTGACGAAGGACGACGGCGTGGCGACCGTCACGCTCGCCCGCCCCGAGAAGCTCAACGCACTCACCTTCGGCGCCTACGCCGACCTGCGCGACCTCCTCGCCGAGCTCTCCCGTGAACGCTCCGTGCGCGCCCTCGTCCTCGCCGGTGAAGGACGCGGGTTCTGCTCCGGCGGCGATGTGGACGAGATCATCGGCGCCACGCTCGCGATGGACACCGCGCAGCTCCTGGACTTCAACCGGATGACCGGGCAGGTCGTACGAGCCCTTCGGGAGTGCCCCTTCCCCGTCATCGCCGCCGTCCACGGAGTGGCCGCCGGCGCCGGGGCCGTCCTCGCCCTGGCCGCCGACTTCCGGGTCGCCGCCCCGTCCGCGCGTTTCGCCTTCCTCTTCACCGCCGTCGGCCTCTCCGGCGGCGACATGGGCGCCGCCTATCTCCTGCCCCGTGTCGTCGGCCTCGGCCACGCCACCCGGATCCTGATGCTCGGCGACCCCGTCCGCGCCCCCGAGGCCGAGCGCATCGGACTGATCAGCGAGCTGACCGGTGAGGGGGAGGCGGACACCCGCGCGGCCGCTCTGGCCCGACGGCTCGCCGACGGGCCCGCCCTCGCCCTCGCCCAGACGAAGGCGCTGCTCACCGCCGAGCTCGACATGCCGCTCGCCGCGTCCGTGGAGATGGACGCCGCCACCCAGGCCCTCCTGATGAACGGCGAGGACTACGCCGAGTTCCACGCCGCCTTCACCGAGAAGCGGACGCCGAAGTGGCGGGGCAGGTAGCGCGATGCCCTCCTCGGACACGGGGCGGATCGCGGTCATCGGCGGCGGACCCGGCGGACTCTACGCCGCCGCACTCCTCAAGCGGTTGGGCCCCGGCCGCGAGATCACCGTGTGGGAGCGCAACGCCCCGGACGACACCTTCGGCTTCGGCGTGGTCCTCTCCGACGAGACACTCGGCGGCATCGAGCACGCCGACCCCGTCGTGTACAGGGCGCTGAGCGACGCGTTCGTCCGCTGGGACACCATCGACGTCGTGCACCGTGGCACCACCCAGACCTCCGGCGGCCACGGCTTCGCCGCGCTGGAGCGCCGTACGCTGCTCCGGATCCTGCACGAGCGCTGCGCGTCCCTCGGTGTACGGCTCCGCTTCCGGACCGAGGCGCCGCCCGCCGCGGAGCTCGCCTCCACCCACGACCTGGTCATCGCCGCCGACGGTGTGCACAGCGCCACCCGCGAGGCCCACGCCCGTCACTTCCGCCCCACGGTCACCGACCACCGCAACCGCTACATCTGGCTCGCCGCCGACTTCGCGTTCGACGCCTTCCGCTTCGAGATCGCCGAGACCGAGTACGGCGTGATGCAGCTGCACGCCTATCCCTTCTCCCGCCCGTCGCCCGACCACCACCCCTCGACGAGGCCCTTCGGGCCGCCGAACGAATTCGGCGCCTCCACAGTCATCGTCGAGATGCGCGAAGAGGTCTGGCGGGCCGCCGGCCTCGACACCTGCGACACCGCCGAGTCGGCCGAACGCTGCGCCAAGGTCTTCGCCGAGGCCCTCGGCGGCCGGCCGCTGCGCTCCAACAAGTCCTCCTGGCTCACCTTCGCCACCGTCAGCAACGCCCACTGGTCGCACGGCGGTACGGTCCTCATCGGCGACGCCGCCCACACCGCCCACTTCTCCATCGGCTCCGGCACCAAACTCGCGGTCGAGGACGCCCTCGCGCTGGCCGCCTGCATCGAGGAACAGCCCGACCTGCCCACCGCCCTCGCCGCGTACGAGGCCGAGCGCCGTCCCGTCGTCCTGTCCACCCAGCGCGCCGCAGCGGCCAGCCTGCGCTGGTTCGAGGAACTCCCGCAGTACGTGGACCAGCCGCCCCGGCGGTTCGCCTTCAACCTCCTCACCCGAAGCCGCCGCGTCACCCACGACAACCTGCGGCTGCGCGACCCCGCCTTCACGGGGGCGGTCGAGGAGGAGTTCGGCTGCCCGCCAGGCACCCCGCCGATGTTCACCCCGCTGCGGCTGCGGGGCCTCGAACTCCGCAACCGCGTCGTCGTCTCGCCCATGGACATGTACTCCGCCGTCGACGGGATGCCCGGCGACTTCCATCTCGTCCACCTCGGTGCCCGGGCGCTCGGCGGCGCCGGTCTCGTCATGACCGAGATGGTCTGCGTGAGCCCCGAGGGCCGCATCACCCCCGGCTGCACCGGCCTGTGGACCGACGAACAGGCCGATGCCTGGGCCGGGATCACGCGCTTCGCCCACGACGCCGCCCCCGGCACCGCGATCGGTGTCCAGCTGGGCCACTCAGGTCGCAAAGGTTCGACCCGGTTGATGTGGGACGGCATCGACCAGCCGCTGGACGACGCCAACTGGCCGGTCAGCGCAGCCTCACCCCTGCCGTACGCGCAAGGTGTCAGCCAGATCCCGCAGGCGATGGACAGGGCCGGGATGGACGCGGTCCGGGACCGGTTCACCGAGGCCGCCCGGCGTGCCGTCCGCTGCGGATTCGACCTGCTCGAACTGCACTGCGCCCACGGCTATCTGCTCTCCGGCTTCCTCTCCCCGCTCACCAACCTGCGCACCGACCTCTACGGCGGGCCACTGGAGAACCGGCTCCGCTTCCCGCTGGAGGTCTTCGACGCGGTCCGGGCCGTATGGCCGGAGGACCGGCCCATGACCGTACGCATCTCGGCGACGGACTGGGCACAGGGCGGAACGAGCGACGAGGACGCCCTGGCGATCGCCCGCGCGTTCGCCGCCCACGGCGCGGACGCCATCGACGTCTCCACCGGTCAGGTCGTCCCGGAGGAACGCCCCGAGTACGGCCGTTCGTACCAGACCCCGTTCGCCGACCGGATCCGCAACGCCCTGGACGTGCCCGTCATCGCCGTCGGTGCCATCTCCTCCTGGGACGACGTCAACTCACTGCTGCTCGCCGGCCGGGCCGACCTCTGCGCCCTGGCCCGCCCTCATCTCTACGACCCGCACTGGACGCTGCACGCGGCGGCCGAGCAGGGCTACACGGGGCCGGGCGCCTCCTGGCCGCTCCCTTACCGTGCGGGCAGCCGCACTCCGCCGACGGGCCGCACCGACGCCCCGAGGCCGCGGCTCACGCTTGACTGAGGGTCAGGCACTCGTGGCAGCGGCAGGGAGCGGGATGCGGAGCCGCCCACCAGGTACTGCGGTACTCGACGGACAGCCGGCCGAGGAGGGCGGCGACCTCCTCGGCGTCCTGGCGGTCCGTCCAGCAGCCGCCCACGTCCGCCTCCGCGCAGAGCCGCAGCACGGTCGGGCTGTGGACCGGTACGGCCCGGAAGGTGTGCAGATTGCGCGTGGCCATGTCGATCGTGATGTACGTGCCGGTGTGGCGCCCGCGTCCGATCGTCGTCAGCTGCTCGTGGGCCGTCCCCGCGTGGGTCTGGATCACGTACACCTTGGAGCCGCCCCGGTAGGACTTGGTGCCCGGCCGCAGCTCCTGGCCGCCCTCCCCGTAGCGCCGCCACCGCACGACGTTCGCGGCGACCAGCCACGCCTGCTCGGCCGGTATCCCGGCCCCGGCCGTCACTCCGGCTCCGCGGTGATCAGCAGGCGGTCGGAGACGGCCTCGTAGCCGATGCGCAGGTACACGCCGTTGCTCGTCGGATTCGCGAGGTCGGTGAAGAGCAGTACCTCCCGGGCCCCCTCCTCCCGGGCCGCGCGGCCGACCTCCGCCGTCACCGCCGCCGCGTAGCCCCGGCCCCGGTGCTCCGGCGGTGTGTAGACGTTCGCCACCCGCACCGTGCCCGCGATCCTGCGCGAGACGCCCGCCATCGACACCGGCACCCCGCCGGTCTCCCAGAGCGTCAGTCCGCCGTGCGCGGTGCGCTCGTCCACGATCCGTTCCGCCCGGTCCCCCGACTGGCCGGTCTCCGCACCGAAGGCGCGGATCCAGTCGATCAGCAGGGCACGGTCGGCGGTGGTGGCGCGCCGTGGCGCTCCGGCGGGCGCGGGGGAGGGCGGCAACGGTGTGCCCAGCCGGTACAGCCGGTGCTCCTCGTCGACGCGGTGGCGCGGCCAGCGGGCGGCCAGGACCGCCGCCGCGTCGCGGTCCGCGTTGACGCCGGGCAGCGGGAGCGCGTCGACCAGCGCGCCGACCGCCTCCGGGGCCGCCGAGCCCAGGATCGGCAGGAAGGGAGGGGTGCGCACCAGTGCCCCGGCCACCTCACCGTCCGCCCCGCGCCACCAGCCCAGCACAGGAGCCTCCGTGCCGTAGGCGTACGGCCCGCTGTCCCGCAGGGTGGCGGTGACGGTCAGCAGCAGGGTGTTCTCGGCGGGCCGGGCGGCCAGTGATGCTCCAGCCGCCTCCAAGAAGGCGTCGACGTCATCGGTGAAGGTCCAGGTCATGCCTCATCCTGTCGGGCCGCACGCCTCCGGGTCACCCCGATTTCCGCAGGCGGTTCCGGGCCGTCCCGTACGAACCGGGTCCCCGCGCAACGAAGTTGCCCGTGCGGCGGGCCGCGGCGCTCGAAGCGGGGGACGTAGGCGCGCGCCCACGGAGATCCGGCCCGCCGCGTGCCGCGCCGTCACTCCGGAGCGTCGGTGCCGCGCAGCAGGAATCGCTGCAGTTTTCCCGTCGCGGTCCTCGGGAGCGCGGGCAGGAACTCGATGGCACGCGGGCATTTGTGGGGGGCCAGCTCAGCCTTCATATGCGTACGCAGGTCGTCGGCCGACAGTTGCGCGCCCTCACGCGGTACGACGTACGCGGCCACGATCTGCCCGCGCAGATCGTCCGCCCGGCCCACCACGGCGGCCTCGGCCACGTCGGGGTGGCGCAGGAGCGCCTCCTCGACCTCGGGGCCGGCGATGTTGTACCCGGCGGAGATGATCATGTCGTCGGCGCGTGCGACGTAGCGGAAGTAGCCGTCGGGCTCGCGGACATAGGTGTCGCCGGTGATGTTCCAGCCGTGGCGGACGTACACCCGCTGGCGTTCGTCGGCGAGATACCGGCAGCCGACCGGACCGCGCACGGCCAGCAGGCCGGGTTCACCGTCGGGCAGCTCCTCGCCGTCCTCGTCCACCACACGCGCCTGCCAGCCGGGCACGGGGACGCCGGTGGTGCCGGGCCGGACGGCCCCGTCGGCCGCGGAGATGAAGATGTGCAGCAGCTCGGTGGCCCCGATGCCGTTGATGATGCGCAGTCCCGTCCGCTCGTACCAGGACCGCCAGGTCGCGGCGGGGAGGTTCTCCCCGGCCGAGACGCAGCGGCGCAGCGCGGACAGGTCATGGCCGTCGAGTGCGTCGAGCATCACGCGGTAGGCGGTCGGCGCGGTGAACAGGACGGAGACCCGGTGGGCGGCGAGTGCGGGCAGCAGCTGCTTGGGTCCGGCCTGCTCCAGCAGCAGGGCCGAGGCGCCGGCCCGCAGCGGGAAGATCACCAGCCCGCCGAGCCCGAAGGTGAAGCCGAGCGGGGGACTGCCCGTGAACACGTCGTCGGGGCCCGGCCGCAGGACGTGCCGTGCGAAGGTGTCGGCGACGGCCAGCACGTCGCGGTGGGCGTGCATGCAGCCCTTGGGCCGTCCGGTGGTACCCGAGGTGAACGCGATGAGCGCGATGTCGTCGGCGGCGGTGTCCACCGTCCGGTAGGGCCCCGGCCGGGCGGCGGCCAGTTGTGTGAGGTCGTCGGCGGAGCCGTCCCCGTACGTCGTGATGCGCAGCCCGGCTACCTCGGCGCCGACCAGGTCGTCGACCGACCTGATGTCGCACAGGGCGTGGCCGACACGGGCGATGGAGCAGATCGTGGCGAGTTCCGCCGCCCGCTGCTGGGCCAGCACCGTCACGGCGACCGCTCCGGCCTTCATCACGGCGAGCCAGCAGGCCGCGAGCCAGGGCGTGGTGGGGCCGCGCAGCAGCACGCGGTTGCCGGGTACGACGCCCAGATCGTGGGTCAGCACCTGGGCGATCCGGTCCACCCGGTCCCGCAGCTCCCCGTAGCTCCAGACGGAGCCGTCGCCGCTGCGGAAGGCGGGGCGGTCGGGGCCGAAGCGGTCGGCGGTGCGGTCGAGCAGCTCGTATCCGCAGTTCAGCCGGTCCGGATAGGCCAGTTCGGGGAGGTCGAAGACCAGCTCGGGCCAGTCCTCGGCGGGCGGTAGATGGTCGCGCGCGAAGGTGTCGGTGTGCGCGCTCGCGGTACCTGACGGCTTCATGAAGCATCGCCCCCTTGTCGCCCTTGGAGCGTATCGTTTGAGTGACGGTAGTCAACGGTCCGCGATAAGTCGTGACAAGAGAGGCGCCGCCATGACGGCATTCTCCCTCGATCCCGGTCAAACCGCCTGGTGCGACGAGCTGTACACCCTCGCCCGTGAGGAGCTGCGCCCGCTCGCGGAGAAGGGCGAACCCGGCCACGTCAACCGCCCGCTCGTCGCCGCGCTCGGCGGACTGGGGCTTCTGGACCGGCTCCTCGGCTCGGGCGCGCTCGATCTCTGCCTGCTGCGCGAGTCACTGGCGCGTGGCTGCACGGAGGCGGAGACCGCACTCGCGCTGCAGGGCCTCGGAGCCGGTCCGGTCCGCCGGGCGGGCACCGAGGCCCAGCGCGCACGATGGCTCCCCGAGGTGCGCGCGGGCCGCGCCGTCGCCGCCTTCGCCCTCAGCGAGCCGGGCGCCGGATCCGACGCGGCGGCGCTCGCCCTCGCGGCCCGGCCCGCCCCCGGCGGTGACGGCTGGCGGCTCACGGGCGAGAAGTGCTGGATCTCCAACGCCCCCGAGGCCGACTTCTACACGGTCTTCGCCAGGACGGGCGAGGGCGCCGGAGCCCGTGGTGTCACGGCGTTCCTCGTCCCCGCCGACCGCCCCGGGCTCACCGGGGAGGCCCTGGACATGCTCTCCCCGCACCCCATCGGAGCCCTGGACTTCGACGGCGTCCCGGTGACCGCCGAGGACGTGCTCGGCGAGCCCGGCCGGGGGTTCCGGGTGGCCATGGACACGCTGAACCTCTTCCGGCCCAGCGTCGGAGCGTTCGCGGTCGGCATGGCGCGCGCCGCGCTCGACGCCACCCTGGAACACACGGCGCACCGCAGCGCCTTCGGGGCCCCGCTCAAGGACCTGCAGGCCGTATCGCACCAGGTCGCCGAGATGGCCACCCGCACCGAGGCCGCACGGCTCCTGGTGTACGCGGCCGCCGCCGCCCACGACGCGGGTGAGCCGGGCGTGCCCCGGCGCGCGGCCATGGCCAAGCTGTACGCCACCGAGACCGCGCAGTACGTCGTCGACGCGGCCGTCCAGCTGCACGGCGCCCGCGCCCTGCGCCGGGGCCATCTGCTCGAACATCTCTACCGGGAGGTCCGCGCGCCCCGGATCTACGAGGGCGCCACCGAGGTACAGCGCACCATCATCGCCAAGGAGCTGTACGCGACACAGGAGACCCCCGCATGAATCCGATCACCCGCATCAACCCCGCCGAACTCTCCCCGCCCACCGGCTTCTCGCACGCCGTAACGGCCACCGGCGGCCGGCTGGTCTTCCTGGCCGGCCAGACCGCGCTGGACGGTGACGGGAAGGTCGTCGGCGCCACACTGCCGGAGCAGTTCGAGACGGCCCTGGGGAATCTGCTCACCGCCCTGCGCGCGGCGGGCGGCGCCCCGTCAGCCCTGGCCAGGGTCACCGTCTACGCCACCGACGTGGCCGACTACCGCGCCCACGCCCGGGAACTGGGCGCCGTCTGGCGGAGGCTGGCGGGACGCGAGTACCCGGCCATGGCGGTCATCGGAGCCGCCAGGCTGTGGGACGAGCAGGCCATGGTCGAGATCGACGGCATCGCCGTGCTGGACTGAGGCGGCAACGCTCGCGGCGCGCCGGCACACGAAGGGGCGGTGCGCTCGGCCGCACCGCCCCCGTCACGGCGCGGTGCGGATCAGTACGGCTTGACCAGCACGTGGGCGGCGCCCGGCATCCCGACCTTCAGGAGCTCGTCCTCCTCGGGCGTCGTCGGGCTGCCCGTCTCCTCCTTGAGGAGGGCGCGCGAAAGGTTCTGGACGAACATCGCGCGGGAACGGCGGCGGTCCTCCCAAGCGGTCAGGGCCGCCGCGACGTCGTCCTCCGCGTCCAGCGACCGGGCCAGGACCAGCGCGTCCTCCACCGCCATGGCCGCGCCCTGCGCGAGGTTCGGGGTGCTCGCGTGCGCGGCGTCACCGGCGATGACGACCCGGCCGACGTGCCAGGGCGCGTCCACCGTGACCTGAGAGATGCGCGAGTACACGACGTCGTCCGCCACGGTGACCGAGGCCAGCGCCTCGGCGACGGGCCCGCCGAACGCGGCGAGACGCTCCTTCAGCTGCTCGTGCGCCCGCGCGGGGTCCGGGCGGAAGTCCGGCTCCTCGGCGGTCACGGCGGCCAGATACATCAGCTCGCCCGTGATCGGGGTGAGCAGCGCCTTCGTCGACGACCGGCCCGCACTCACCACGACGCCCTGGACCTCGGGCAGACGGGGCACGGTGACCCGCCAGTTGGCGAAGCCGGTGTACTCGGGGGTGAAACGGTCGCCGTAAAGCCGGGTCCGCAGCGGTGAGCCGATGCCGTCGAAGCCGACGACCAGGTCCCAGCGGGCGGAGGAACCGTCGGACAGGGTCACCTCGACACCGGCACCGTCGTCGGTGAGTTCGCTGATCGTCGTGCCGAAGCGGATCGGGACCCCGGCGGCCGCGGTGGCGTCGGCCAGGACCTCGGCCAGGGCGGGGCGCGGTATGCCGTTGCTGGCAGGGGCCTCGTCCATGCGGGGCTGCGGGATCTTGGCGAGTGTGGCGCCGGCAGGGTCGCAGATGGTCAGCACCTCCCACTCGAAGCCGGCCGCCAGGCACGCGTCGAGCACGCCGATCTCACGCATGACGTGCAGGGCGTTGGACGGCTGGATGATGCCGACGCCGAGGGCGTCCAGCTCGTCACGGAGTTCGACGACCTCGGCCGTGTGCCCGCTCCGGGCGAGCGCGACGGCGAGGGTGAGTCCGCCGATGCCGCCGCCGTGTACCAGTACACGCAGGGGTGTTGCCATCTCAGATCTCTCCAGGCGAGAAAGATAGAAGGGGGAAAGGGAAATGGAGAGGCGGGGTCAGCCGACGGCCGCCGGCAGGCTCATCAGGTGGTCGACCAGGGCGAGCAGCACATCGCGGCCGAAGGCCCGCTCCCGGACGTCCCCGACCAGCAGCGGAACATGCGGATCCAGGTCCAGGGCGGCCCGGATCTCGTCCGTGGTGCGGGTGTTGTGCCCGTGGAAGCAGTTGATCGCCACCACGAAGGGGATGTCCCGGCTCTCGAAGAAGTCGATCGAGGCGAAACTGGTGTCGAGCCGGCGGGTGTCGGCGATCACGACCCCGCCGAGCGCGCCGTTGACCAGGTCGTTCCACATGAACCAGAAGCGTTCCTGGCCGGGCGTCCCGAAGAGGTAGACCACCAGCTCCGGACTGACCGTGATGCGGCCGAAGTCCAGTGCCACGGTGGTGGTGTTCTTCTGGCCGACACCGGCGAGGCTGTCGACGCCGACGCTCGCCTGGGTGAGGTATTCCTCGGTGCGCAGTGGCGCCACCTCGCTGACGGCGCCCACCAGGGTGGTCTTTCCGACGCCGAAGCCACCGGCTATGAGGATCTTGACGGCGGAAGGCGCCGTCTGACTGGTTGTCATATCGGTTCAGAGTCTCCGGAGTCCGTCACGTACGGCGGCGAGCAGGCCCATGTCGGCCCCACCGGACGCCCGCGCCACCGTCAGGGGGGCGCGGGCCAGCAGCAGGCCCTGGGCGACCAGATCGGCCAGCAGGATCTTGGTCACCGAGACCGGCAGATCGAGGCCGGCGGAGACCTCGGCGACCGCGGCCGGCCGGCGGCAGCGGTCCAGGATCATGCGGTGCTCCGGCTGGAGCCGGCCCGCTCGCAGGGGCGCACCGTGCTCGTCCACCGCTTGTTCGGCGGTGGTGAGCACGGTGATGAGGCTGAAGTCGTCCCGTTCGGGGGCGGTCCGGCCACGGGTGATCGTGTACGGGCGCACCATGGTGCCCGCGCCGTCCTCCTCGGTCTCCTCCTCGTCCCAGTAGGGGGTCACACCCGCTGCCCGTCCCCGGTTCCGAAGGCGTCGAAGTCGCCGCGCGCCGGTGCGGTGAGCTTCTGGCCGACCTGCTGGACGAGATTGTGCATCGCCAGCGACATCACCTCGGCGTCGACCTCCTGCGAGGCGACGACGGCGAGGTGGGTGCCCTGGCCGGCGGCGATGATGAAGAGCCAGAGATCGGCCAGTTCGACGATCACCTGGTGGACCGAGCCGCCGTCGAACAGCTGGCCGACCCCACGGGCGAGGCTCTGCTGGCCGGTGCATATCGCGGCGAGCCGTTCCGCGTCGGCGCGTTCGATGGTGCGCGAGTGGCTCACCACCAGTCCGTCGTCGGACAGCAGCACGGCGTTCAGTGTTTCGGCGACCGAGTCCACCAGACCGTCGAGCAGCCAGTCCAGATCCTGGAGGGTGGCCGTTGTGCGTGTCATGACCGTTCTTCTCTCGTAGGGGAGGGGGTGGTGGGGGCGGGGCCGGGCGGCTCCTCCGCCGCACGTGCCGCACGCGAGCGACGCTGGAACGCCCCGATCGCCGCACCCGCGCGCCGGGGGACGGGGCGCAGCAGCGGGTTCTCGTCCCAGCTCGGGGGCTTGGGGGTGGCCGTCCGGGCGGCAGGGTTCACCCGGAGCTCGTCCACCAGGCTGGCCTGGCGTACGCGGCGGGGGAGCGGGGGTTCCCCGCCCGCCGCCACGGGGGCCGGTGGCTCCGCCGGCCCCGCGGGACCGGCGGCCTCCGGCAGGGACCGGTCGGGCGCACCGTAGGAGTGCGTGCCGGCGTTGTCGGTCACTGCCGGGTACGGCTGCGGATAGGACGGCTCCGGCGCCGGATACGGGTCCTCGGCCGGCTCCGCGTATGCGTGACCGGGCACGGGGTACTGGCCCGCGGCCGTCATGTAGGGCTGTTCCTGGCCGGCGTAGGGCTGGTCGACGCCGGCGTACGGGCCGCCGGCCTCGGTGTACGGCTCGGGCTCGGCGTAGGGGCCCTCGGCGTACGGCTGTTCCGGTCCGGGGTACGGGCCCTCGGTGTACGGCTGCTGCCCGGGCCCCTGGTACGCGGCGTCGCCGGTGGTGTACGGCTGCTCCACGTCGGGATACGGGGTGTCGCCCGGGGCGTCGTAGGGCTGCCCGTCCGGAGGGAAGGGCTGTCCGGGCACCGGGAACGGGTCCCCGGATCCGGCGTACGGCTGCTCGGGGGCCGGCTGTTCCTCCTCGGCGGGCCGCGACCTGGCGGTGTGGTCGGCCAGGGCCGTGACCCCGGCCATCGCCCGTCCCTGCACCCGGGTCGGCAGTGCGCCCGGGGCCGGGGGCGCGACGACGGGAGAAGGATCCGCGGGGGCCGCGGCGGCCGACGGTACGCCGACCGGGCGGGAGCCGGGCTCGGGGACGGTCAGCTCGTCCGGGACCAGGACGACCACGCGGGTGCCGCCGAAGGCGGAGGGCCGGAACTCGACCCTCAGCCCGTGCTGGTCCGCGAGGCGCGAGATCACGTAGAGGCCGAGCCGGATGTCCTCCGAGTGGGCCAGTACGTCCATCCGGGGCGGACGGGTCATCAGTTCGTTGGCCTCGGCCAGCTGTTCCTCGTCCATGCCCAGGCCGCGGTCCTCGACCTCGATGGCCAGGCCACGGCTCACCTTCGCCGCGCGGACCTCGACCGGGCTCGGCGGCCGGGAGAAGGTCAGAGCGTTCTCGATCAGCTCCGCGAGGACGTGGGAGACCGGGCCGACGGCCCGCTCGGCCAGCCATGGGGCACCGTCGAGGTCCAGCACCACGCGGCGGTAGTCCTGCACCTCGCCCTGAGCGGAACGCATGACGTCCAGCAGGGGTACGGGCTTGCGCCAGCGCCGGTGCGGCGACCCGCCCGCGAGGATCACCAGGTTCTCCTCGTAACGGCGCAGACGTGCCGTCAGGTGGTCGAGGTCGAAGAGACCGTCGAGTACCTCGGGGTCCTCGTGCCTGCGCTCCAGCTCGTCCAGCTTCTTGAGCTGCTGGCCGATCAGCTGCTGGGTACGGCGGGCGATGCGCTGCAGGAGCCGCTCGAAGCCTCGATGCTGGTCGGCCTGTTTGACGGCGGCCTGCAGTGCACTGGTGCGGGCCTGGTTGAGCGCGCCGCCGAGCCGGGTGAGTTCGTCGCCGCCCTCGCCCGGGGTGTCGATCGCCCGGGCCTCGGCCTCGACATCGATCTTCTCCCCCTGGGCCAGCCGTTCGACGACGTCCGGCAGCGCCTTCTCGAGCTCCTCGGCCCGTTCCTGGAGTCCGGAGATACGCCGGCGCAGGTTACGGGTGAGGCGCCAGGTGGTCCAGACGACCGCGACGACCGCGAGCAGACCGATCACCGAGGTGAGGACCATCTTGAGGAGCAGGGACATCACCGTGTCCTTGCCGGTCACCATGACCGCGGCGGTGCGCTTCTCCAGCAGATCGACCAGTTGCGGGGTCACACCGTCCATGGCCTCGCGCCAGGTCTTCTCCTCGGCCTCGAGCTCGACGAAGCCGGAACGGTCGGCCGTCGCGGGACGCAGGACCTGCTCCTCGACCTTCGTCTTGGCCTTCCACGCGGAGCTCTCGGTCAGCGTCTGCCACTGGGCCTGCTCGTCCTCGGGGAGGAACGGGACCACCTTGGTCCCGGCCTGGAAGGACTGGCCGGAGACAGCGTTCCGGACCTCCTGGAGGTCTTCCGTGCTGAGTTTGCCCGTGGGCCAGCCGCGGGCCAGGATCGCGTCCGAGCGGGAGATCATCTCCTTGGCCCAGAAGAGGTCAACGAGCGGCTGCCCCAGAGTGGTCACCTCGCCGTTGTCCACATGGCTGAGGGCCGAGAACAGTTCGAGGTCCACGGCGATCAGGTCGGTGTAGTAGCCGTAGACGACCGCCTGCTGGTCGCTGTCACCCTCGTCGACGAGGGTGCGCTGGGCGGGCAGCTGATTGATCGCCGCCCGGGCCCTGCCGACGGCGTCCCGCACCTCTTCGGGCGCGTCGTCCGCGCTCACGTCCGAGAGTGACTCGAAGGTCCTGATCGCTTCGTCGGTGAGTGTGCGCTGCTGCTTCAGCGCCTTGCCGGAGTCACCGGGGCGGGCCAGCGCCTCCGCGCTGAGCCGGCGCTCCTCCTGCAGGTTGTAGTACACGATGTTGGACGGTTGGCCCGCTTGTTCGGCCAAGAGTCCCTGGGCTGCCTGGCGTTGGAAGTCCAGGAGGGTCTGACCACTGGTGACGGCCCACAGGGCTGCCAGTGCGACTCCGGGGACGATCGCCAGTACGAGAAGGGCCGTCCGCAACGACATGGGTGTCGAGTCGGTCCGCCGTGACGCGCGCGTGCGCAGGGGATGCTCCTTGACGATGATGCCAGCCGGTGACTGGTCAAATACGTTGAGAACTTGGACACATGGATATTAGTCACAGTGCAAAAAAGAAGAGAAAGTGGCCTCACATGTGCAACACGGCGCGTGCACGCGATGCGCACGTTCGCCTGCCGAAGTGTCGGGGATGCCTGTCATGCCCCGGTAGCGGTGCGCACGCTCCGGAGTGACGCTGAAGGTGCACGTATACGTTCTGCCGCGTACAGGGAGGCGACGGCGGTGACCGGTGGGCCGGATCCACACACGGTGAACAGGTCGCCCGACGGTGACGGCATCACCATGTGCGACGACGCGCGCTGCCACCTGCGCGTCACCGAAGGCGTCCGCGGGCTGGCGGACGAGATGCCCGACGAACCCCTCCATATGTCCCTGAACGCCGACCGGGTGTTCCGGGCGGCGCGAGGGTCCGGGGCCGCGGCGCCGGAAGGGGCCCACGTCATGCCGTGTGGCCACGGGCGAACAGGGCAGACGTCGTTCTGTGATCACAGTGGGACGAGAGGCGGCCGCCACCGACGCGGACCGGAACCAGCGGGCCGGCCGCCGCGCGGCGCGCCGGACGGGTGAACCGGGTCGGGGGATATATCTGTATTCGGTGCCCTTTGTTCCGGAACACCCGTCGTGACCGTACTCATCCTCTGCCATTTCGCACTGGCTGCGTGCGCGGTGCCGCTGGTGCGCCGACTCGGCCGATACGCCTTCGTCGTGCTCGCGCTGCCCCCTGCGGCCACCACGGTGTGGGCGTTCACCGAATGGAGCGGCACGGCGGCCGGCCGGGCGGTCACCTGGTCGTGGGAGTGGATCGGCACGTACGACGTGTCGGTCGCTCTGCGCCTGGACGCGCTCGCCGAGCTGATGGTGCTGCTCGCGGCCGGGGTGGGCATGCTCGTCCTGCTGTACTGCGTGTCCTACTTCACCGACGACTCACCCCAACTGGCGTCCTTCGCCGGGAATCTGCTGGCTTTCGCGGGTGCCATGCTCGCACTCGTCCTCGCGGACGACCTGATCTCGCTGTACGTGTTCTGGGAACTGACCACCGTCTTCTCCTATCTGCTGATCGGGCACACCAGCGAACGCAAGCAGAACCGCCGCTCAGCCCTCCAGGCCCTGACGGTCACCACACTGGGCGGCCTCGCCATGCTGATCGGCTTCCTGATCCTCGGAGAGGCCTCGGGCACCTACCGGATCTCCGCGATCGTGGCCGATCCGCCGGAGCCGACCCTCGCCGTGTCCGTGGCCGTCGTCCTGGTGCTGTGCGGGGCCCTGTCCAAGTCGGCGATCTGGCCGTTCAGCCTCTGGCTGCCGAACGCCATGGCCGCGCCCACCCCCGTCAGCGCCTACCTGCACGCCGCGGCCATGGTCAAGGCCGGTGTCTACCTCGTGGCACGGCTCGCTCCCGCCTTCGCCGACGTCCCGGTCTGGCGGCCGGTCGTCCTGGTGCTGGGGGGAGCGACCATGCTCCTCGGGGGCTGGCGCGCCCTGCGCCTGAACGACCTGAAGCTCGTCCTCGCCTACGGCACCGTCAGCCAGCTCGGCTTCCTCACCGTGCTCGCCGGGGCGGGGAACCGGAACGCCGCGCTCGCCGCGGTCGCGATGATCCTGGCGCACGCCTTGTTCAAGGCCGCGCTGTTCCTCGTCACCGGCATCGTGGACCACGCGGCCGGCACCCGTGATCTGCGCGTGCTCTCCGGGCTCGGCCGCACCATGCCCTACGTCTGCGCGGTCGCGGTGCTCGCGGCCGCCTCCATGGCCGCCCTGCCGCCGTTCCTCGGATTCGCCGCCAAGGAGGCGGCCCTCGACGCGCTGCTGCACGGCGACACCGCCGACCGCTGGGTACTGGCCGTCGTCGTCCTCGGCTCGGTGCTGACCGTCGCGTACACCCTGCGCTTCGTATGGGGAGCGTTCGCCCGTAAGCGGGGTGTCGCCGACACCCCCGCACACCGCGTCGGCGCCGCCCTCCTGGCCCCGCCCGCGGTGCTCGCCGTCGCCGGGCTGGTGCTCGGTCCCGGCGTCGGGTGGACGGACCGGCTGTTCGCCGCGTACGCCGACGCCTTCCCCGCCCCCGCACACCCCTACCACCTCGCGCTCTGGCACGGCTTCGGCGTGGTCCTGCTGCTGTCCGCCCTGACGTGGGCGGGCGGTGCCGTGCTCTTCGCGGCACGCGGGACGGTCACCAGGATCTCCCGGCGCGTCGCCTGGCCGACCGCGGACAGTGTCTTCGGGCACCTCCTGCTCGGCCTGGAGCGTGTCGCCCTCCAGATCACCGGCTTCGTCCAGCGCGGCTCCCTCTCCGGCTACCTGGCCATCACCATGCTGGTGATGCTGGCAGGCCAGCTGGCGGTCCTGGCCACGGACCGTCCCTGGGAAGGGGCGGTCGCCCCCCGGCTGTGGGACGTCCCGCTCCAGGGCGCGGTGGCCGTGCTGACCTGTGCTGCCGCTCTCTCCTGTCTGACCGTCAGCCGCCGGATGAAGGCCGTCGTCCTGGCGGGACTGACCGGGTACGGGGCTGCCCTGCTCTTCGTCGTGCAGGGCGCGCCCGACCTGGCGCTCACCCAGTTCTGCGTCGAGACCGTGTCGATGATCGTGTTCGTGCTGGTCCTGCGCCGGATGCCGGTGCGCTTCGAGGAGTCGATCGGCACCTGGCGGCGGGCGTTGCGCATCCCGGTGGCGCTGGGGGCCGCGGCGACGGTCGGCGTGGCCGTCTGGGCGGCGGGCGCCGCGCGCATCGCCGAGCCCGCGGGCTCGGCGATGGTCGAGGAGGTCGCCCATCACGGTCTCAAGGATGTGGTGGCCACCATCCTGGTCGATCTGCGGGCCTGGGACACGATGGGGGAGTCCGCCGTCCTCGCGGCTGCGGCGATCGGGGTGACCAGCCTCATCTACCTGCACCGCCGCGGCGAGACGTCCGTGAACAGGGAGGAGCTCCAGGGGGAGACCGCCTGGGCCATGTCGGGCCGACGGCTCACCGGTCTTCCGCAGGGCGACGACACCGCGCCCGAACGCAGCTGGCTGGCAGCCGGATCCACCCTCGCGCCCGAGCACCGGTCCGTCGTCTTCGAGGTGGTGGGCCGACTGCTCTTCCATCCCATCCTGGTGCTCTCCGTGTACCTGCTGTTCTGTGCGGAGAACATGCCGGGCGGCGGCTTCGTCGCCGGACTCGTGGCGGGACTCGCTCTCATCACCCGCTACCTGGCGGGCGGCAGATTCGAGCTCGCGGAGGCCGCTCCTCTGCAGCCGGGCCTCTTCACCGGACTCGGGCTGTTCGTTTCCACCGGGGTCGCCCTGGGCGGCCTCGCGGAAGGGACCGTCCTGCACGCCTGGACCCACCACGGGCACCTGCCCCTGTTCGGTGAATACCACCTGAGCACATCGGTCCTCTTCGACTTCGGCGTCTACCTGCTGGTTCTCGGCGTGGTCCTCGACATCGTGCGGGCACTGGGCGCCAAGGTCGACCGGCAGATCGAGCGGGCGGCGGGCGCGCTCGCCCCCGCGACGGGCACCGGGACGGGGGAGCCGAACCGATGACCATGAGCGTCTCGCTCCTCGCCACGGCCGTCGTCCTCTGCGCGGTCGGCGGCATCCTCATGCTCACCCGGCCGCTCACCCGCATCCTGCTGGGCGCGGTGATCGCGGGCAACGGCATCAACCTGCTGGTCCTCTCGTCGACCGGCTCGGCAGGCGCGGCGCCCCTGCTCTACGGCGTGCCGCTGCGCCGGGTCACCGACCCGCTGCCCCAGGCCATCGCACTCACCGCCATCGTCATCACGCTCGCCACCACGGCCTTCCTGCTCGCCATGGCCTACCGCAGCTACCAGCTGACCGGCACGGACGAGGTCCACGACGACCTGGAGGACCGGCGCATCTTCCTGCGCGCCGAGGTGCTGGGGGAGCGGGCCGAACTCCGTGAGGAGTACCGGGCGGAGCCCGGACGGACGCGGAAGGACCGCGCACGCTATCGCCAGGAACACCACCGGCTGCGCGCCAGGCTGCGTGCCGACCGCGCCCTGCAGGCCCGGGGCCGGGACGCGAGCGGCGACCTGTGGCACGACGTGCTGGGCGCCGACCCGGAGGACTACATGAACGACAAGGACGACGACCGAGGAGCCGCCGGATGAACGCGCTCGTTCCGCTGCCGGTCCTGCTGCCGCTCTGCGCCACCGGGCTGAGCCTCGCCTTCGGTACCCGGCTCGCACGCTTCCAGCGCTTCATCAGCGTCGCCGTCCTCACCGCCGTCCTCGGACTCTCGGTGACGCTGATGATCGCCGCGGACCGGCAAGGCCCCCTCTCCGTCCATCTCGGAGACTTCGCCCCGCCGCTCGGTATCACGCTGGTGGCCGACCGGCTGTCCGGGCTGATGCTGACGGTCTCCTCGGCGGTCACCCTCGCCGTCCTGGTCTACTCGCTCGGCCAGGGCATGGCGGACCGGGACAAGGAAACGCCCGTCGCCGTCTTCCACCCCGCCTATCTCATCCTGGTCGCCGGGGTCTCCCTCACCTTCATCGCGGGCGACCTCGTCAACCTCTACGTCGGCTTCGAGATCATGCTGGTCGCCAGCTTCGTCCTGCTCACACTCGGCGGGACCGGCCCCCGGATCCGGGCCGGCTCCACGTACGTGATCATCTCGCTGTTCTCCTCGATGCTGTTCCTGACGGCGATCGCCATGACCTATGCCGCCACCGGCACGGCCAATTTCGCCCAGCTGGCGATCCGGCTGCCCGATCTCCCCCTCGGTGTGCAGACGCTGGTCCAGGCCATGCTGCTCACCGTCTTCGCCATCAAGGCCGCGGTCTTCCCCGTCGCCGCCTGGCTTCCCGACTCCTACCCGACCGCGCCCGCACCCGTCACCGCCGTCTTCGCGGGCCTGCTGACGAAGGTCGGCATCTACTGCATGCTGCGGACCGAGACCCTGCTCTTCCCCGGGAACCGGCTCGGGGATCTGCTCATGGTCGTCGCCCTCGTCTCGATGATCGTGGGCATCCTCGGTGCGGTAGCCCAGACCGACCTGAAGCGGCTGTTCTCCTTCACCCTCATCAGCCACATCGGCTACATGGTCTTCGGAATCGGCCTCGCCACCCGTGACGCGTACGGGGGCGCGATCTTCTACGTCGCCCACCACATCACCGTCCAGACCTCCCTCTTCCTGGTCGCGGGCCTCATCGAACGCCGCGGCGGCACCAACGAGCTCACCCGGCTCGGCGGACTGGCCAGATCGGCTCCGCTGCTCGCGGTCCTCTTCTTCGTCCCCGCCATGAACTTCGCCGGGATCCCGCCGCTCTCCGGCTTCATCGGGAAACTCGGACTCATGCGGGCCGGGGTCTCGGACGGCAGTGTCTGGGCCTGGATCCTCGTCGTGGGCGCGACCGTGACGAGCCTGCTCACCCTGTACGTGATGGCCAAGATCTGGAATCTGGCGTTCTGGCGTACCGAGCCACCGGGCCAGGCCGCCTACGGCACCGTCCTGGAGACCGCCGACGACAGCGACGACGACGACCCCGACGCCGGGCCCGACCGCATCCCCGGCACCGGCGACGAAGGGGTGGGCCCGGCCCCGGCAGGCCAGACCGTGGCCGCCACCCTCCAGGGACGGGCCGTCACCACCACGATCCACCCGCCCCGGGCCATGACCGCCGCCACCGCGGGCGCCGTCGTGCTCGGTCTCGCCTTCACCGTCCTGGCCGGTCCGCTGACGGCCTTCACCGACCGCTCGGCAGCCGAACTCATCGCCCGCCGACCCTATGTGGAGGAGGTGCTCGGCCGGTGAGGCGCCTGATCACCCTGTCGTACCGCAACCCCGATCTGCCCCCCTACAGCGTCGAGTTCGCCGGCCGCAGACGCCGTGTGCTCGACCTCCCGCTGATCGCCTGGCTCACCCTGATCTGGGTCCTGCTGTGGTCCACCCTGACCTGGGCCAACGTCGTCACCGGCGTGGTCGTCGCGGTGACCGTCTGCCTGGCGTTCCCGCTGCCGCAGGTCGACCTGGGGCTGAGACTGCACCCCTGGGGCATCCTCCGGCTCGCCGGCTATCTGCTCTACGACATGTACACCTCGGGGGTGAAGGTCACCCGGCAGATCTTCGCCGACCGTCCGCACCGGCCCGCCGTCATCGGCGTACCCCTGCGCTGCCGCAGCGACCTGATGCTCGCCGCGACCGCCGTCACGGTGTCGAACGTGCCGGGCGGCTCCGTCGTGGAGGTGCGCAGGGCCACGGCCACGCTCTTCCTGCACGTCCTGGACGCCGACAGACCGGCGGAGCTGGAGGCGGCCAGGCACTCCGTCTGGAAGCTGGAGCGCCTGACGGTCCGGGCGTTCGGCACCTCTGACGAGATCCGCCGGGTCGCCGAGCCGCCACCACCGGTCGCCGGGTCCGACAGCCCGGAGGAGGGGACATGAGTGGTCCCGAGACCGTCGACCGTGTGCTGATGACCGCCGCCGTCGTGTTCGTCGTCGTGGCGGGCGCCCTGCTGCTCTTCCGGATCAGCCGAGGGCCCTCCATGCTGGACCGGGCCATCGCCCTCGACGTGGCCGCCGCCGTGATCATCGCGGGTCTGGGTGCCAAGTCCGCCTTCGCACGCGACTCGTTCTACTTTCCGATCATGCTGGTGCTCGCGTTCCTCGGCTTCACCGGATCGGTGGGCATCGCCCGCTTCATCGCCGTACGGGACAAGCCGCTGTCGCGGCGGAAGGCCGCTGGAAAGGAGGGGCAGAGGTGAACGTGTGGCTCCAGATCACGGACACGGCCGGGGCGGTGCTGGTGTTCCTCGGCGCGGCCATCTGCCTCCTCGGGGTGGTCGGCATGCTGAAGCTGCCCGACGTCCTGTCGCGCAGTCACGCGGCGACCAAGCCGCAGACCCTCGGGCTGCTGCTGGTGCTCGCCGGGGTCGCGCTGAGGCTGCGCAGCGGCATGGACCTGGCGACGCTGGCGCTCATCGGCTTCTTCCAGCTGATGACAGGCCCGGTGGCGGCCCACCTGGTGGCGCGGTCGGCGTACCGGACGGGGCAGATTGAGCGCGGTGAGCTGCTGTTCGACGACCTGGACGCGCAGCTCACCGAGCCTGGGCAGGAAGCCGGTGAGCGGCCGGACCCGGGCACGGGGCCCGGGCGGAACTGAGAACGGTCAGCCGTCGAGCAGCCGGTCACGCAGCGCGTCGACCGTGGCGTCGCCGACCCCGAGCCGGCCGGTGACGTACCCGTGCACCGAACCGTGCTCGGCCGTCAGACCGGCGAGGAACAGCCGGATGACCTCCTCGGGCGCCCGGCCGTATCCGGGCCAGGCCGGCGTGCGGCCGTCGTGGGTGGCCGCCCAGTCGGCGATCAGCAGGTCGGTGGCCGCCTCGGTGAGGGCGAAGTCCTCTGCCACGCCGTCCTCGTCGACACCGAGCAGGGACAGGACCAGAGCGGCCAGCAGGCCGGTGCGGTCCTTGCCGGACGCACAGTGGAAGACCAGGGGTCCCGTACTCCCCGCGACGGTCTCCAGCGCCTGACGCAGCTCCGCCGCCCCGTCCTCGGCGACCTCCGCATAGCGGTCGGCGAGATAGCGCCAAGGATCGAGCCCCGGGTCGATCACGGCCTGGTCGTAAGGGCGGTGCTCGATGCTCAGATTGAGGTAGGTGAACTGCTCGCTGACGGGAACCCGGCCCCTGGCGGCGATCTCCCACGGGTAGCGCAGGTCGATGACGGTCCGGACACCGAGGGCGAGGAAGCGATCCCAGTCGCGCCCCTCGAGCTTGGCGAGCGAGTCCGAGCGGTACAGCAGACCGCGGCGGACCGAGCGGCCGTCCGCGGACCGGTTGCCGCCCAGATCACGGAAGTTGTGCAGCCTGTCGAACGTGATGCGTTTCTGTATCTCCACGCCTCTCACACTATTTCTGCGATGATGCGGCGGGGAACCACCGGGCGCTGGGGGGCGTATGTCGAGCACGGGTACGGTGCTGCGCGAATTGCGCGGCGCACAGAAGTCGTCCAAGGGTGTCTCGCTCTACTCGCGGTACGTGAACCGGCCGGCCGGGCGCCTGCTCGCCGCCGGCGCCTGTCGGGTCGGGCTGACACCCAATCAAGTCACAATGATCAGTGCGCTGTTCACGTTCGCGTCAATCGCGGCGGTGGCACTCGTGGAGCCGTCCTGGTGGCTGGGGGTGGCTGTCTACGCGGGTCTGGCCGTCGGCTTCGCCTTCGACTCTGCCGACGGACAGCTCGCCCGGCTGACCGGGCGGGGCGGTCCGGACGGTGAGTGGCTCGACCATGTCGTGGACTGCGCGAAGATGATCCTCGTCCACAGTGCCGTGCTGATCTCGTTCCACCGCTTCGACGGGCTGCCCGGCGAGGGCTGGCTCCTGCTGCCGCTCGGCTTCCTGTTCGTCGCCGTGCTCACCTTCTGCGCGGGGCTGCTCCGGGAGCAGCTCGGCAAGGCGGCGGCGCGCGCCGCTCCGGCCGCCGCTGGCCCCGCGGCACCGGTGTCCCGGGTCAGGGCCGTGGCACTGCTTCCCGCGGACTACGGGGTCTTCTGCCTGGTCTTCCTGCTGCTCGGCGCACCCGGTGCCTTCCGGGCCGGGTACGCCGCGCTCGCGGCCGTGCACGCCTTGTTCCTGGTGGCGTTCCTGGTCAAGTGGTTCAGGGAGCTGAAAGCGCTCCGGGCCGGCTGACGAGCACGTCCAGTGCCCGGCGCAGCTGGGTGCTGGACGTGTGCACCGTGTACGGGAAGTAGACGACCTCCACCCCGACAGCGGCGAAGTCCCGTTCCAGGCGTTCGCCCTTCTCCGTGCCCCGCCAGTCGTCGCCCTTGAAGATGACGTCGAAGCGGACCTGCTGCCAGGTCTCGACCTTGTCCGGAACGGTCTCGACGAACGCCGCGTCCACATAACGCACGCTGCGCACGATCTCGAGCCGCTCGGGCAGCGGGATCACCGGTGTGTGGCCCTTGGCCAGCGCGGCCATCTCGTCGGAGACGACTCCGGCCACCAGGTAGTCGCACTGGCTGCGGGCGTGCCGCAGGATGTTCAGGTGGCCGACGTGGAACAGGTCGTACACCCCCGGCGCGTAACCGACTCTGTGCTGCACCATCCGTTCTCTCCCCCCACGGTGGAACTGGTTCAACGACCTTACTGTGAAGAACACTTGTGCATCCCGTGAACGGATAAGCTCAAAGGAGAGGTTGTTCCGGGGGGAAGGCGATCATCCGTTGTCCGCTGCTGAGCATCAGAGACCGTTCGAGAACTGCCACCTTCTCGTGGTTTCCACCAACTACGCCCCCGAGCTGACGGGCATAGGCCCGTACGCCACGCAGCTCGCCGAGCACTGGGCGGCGTCCGGGGCCAGGACCGAGGTCCTGACCGGCATGCCGCACTACCCCGCCTGGCGCGTGGACGAGCGGTACCGGGGGGCGTGGCGGAGGGAGGAGAGCCGCGAGGGGGTGCGCGTGCACCGGCGGCGTCACTACGTGCCGCCCCGTCAGACCGCACTGCGCCGAGCCGCGTTCGAGGCATCCGTGCTCGTCCACGGGATCCTCGCTCCGCCGCCCGGCCGCCCCGACGCGGTGATCTCCCAGATGCCGAGCCTCGCGGGCGGCGTGATCGCCGCCCGGCTGGCGCGCCGCCACCGCGTCCCCCACATACCCGTCGTCCAGGACCTGATGGGCGCCGCCGCCGCACAGAGCGGCATCCGCGGGGGAGGCAGAGCGGCGGCCGTCGCCGCCAAGGCGGAGCGTCACGCGCTGCGCGACGCGGCCCTCGTCGGCGTCATCCACGAGAGCTTCGTGGAAGGCGTCACCGCCCTCGGGGTCGACCCCGGACGCATCCGGGTGGTCCCCAACTGGACGCACGTGCAGCCCCCGTCGGCCGACCGTGCCGCCACCCGCGCCCGGCTCGGCTGGGCCGAGGACACCCCTGTACTTCTGCACTCCGGGAACATGGGCCTCAAGCAGGGACTCGACGTCCTGGTCGGCCTGGCGCGGCTGGCCCCGGACATCCGGGTCGTCCTGATGGGCGACGGCAACCAGCGCGACGGGCTGCGCGAGCGGGCCGCGGGGCTGCCCAACCTGGACTTCCTCCCGCCCGCGGGCGCTGACGACTTCACCGATGTGCTCGCCGCCGCCGACGTGCTCGCGGTGACCCAGCGGGCCTCCGTGCTCGACATGAGCGTGCCGTCCAAGCTCACCTCGTACTTCGTCTCAGGACGCCCCGTCGTCGCCTCCGTGGCCGACGAGGGCGGTACCGCCGACGAGGTGCGCCGCTCGGGCGCGGGAGTCCTCGTGGCCCCCGAGGACCCTGCCGCTCTCCTCGACGCCGTACGCCGGCTGGGCACCGACCCTGTGGCGGCGCAGGCGCTGGGAGCGCACGGTCCGCAGTACGTCGCACAACACCTGAGCAGGGAGGCGGGCCTCGCCCGCTTCGACGCCCTGCTCGCCGAGGCACTCGGGGACGCACGAGCCGGGGGCCCGCGGACCGGGGACACACAAGGGGGAGCACGCCGATGACGCACCAGATCCGTCCCCTGGACGACCAGGACGAACCGGCGCTGCTGCGCGATCAGTTCCGCCAGCTCCTGCGCTACCGCGCGCTGCTCGCCGGAGGCGTCGTCGTGGGCCTGCTCGGCGGGGGGTTCCTCGCCCTGAGCGGCGACGACACGTACACGGCCACCGGCGAGGTGCAGGTGCGCTCCGCGACCGCCGACCCCTTCGCCACCGGAGCGTCCGCCGACAAGGGCATCAACATCGGCTCCGAACGGCAGACCGCCGTCAGCGACACCGTGGGCGACCTGGCCGCCGGAACCCTGCTCAAGAAGGGCGACGACGTCACCGCCCGTAAGCTGCTCGCCGGCCTCCAGGTCACCAACCCGCCCAACACCCTCACTCTCCGCTTCTCCTACACCGGTGCCACGCCCGAGCAGGCCCGGGCCCGTGCCGAAGCCCTCGCCAACGCCTACCTGGCGCACCGCAAGGCGCGCACCCAGGAAAGCATCGACAACATGGCGAACGGCTACCGCGCGCAGCTCGAACCGCTGGAGGAGAAGCGCGACCTGCTGGAGGAGCGGACCGGGGTCGATGCCGCGGACGACGTCAGCAGCGCCCGCGCCAACATCATCGTCTCCATCTCCGAGCTCAGCCGGAAGATCTCCGAGCTCAAGGCGCTCGACACCACCCCCGGCTACCTCAACAAGAAGCCCGTCGCCCCCACCGAGCCCGCAGGCGCCGGTCTGCCGCTGCTCCTCGGGCTCGGCGCGGTCGTCGGCCTCGCACTCGGACTGCTGCTGTCCTGGGTGCGTCTCGTCTTCGACCCCGCCGTGCGCTCCCCCCGCGAACTCGTCCGCTCCCTCGGAGCCCCGCTGCTCGGCACGCTGCCCAGGGAACGCGCCGCCGCGGGCACCCTGCTCGCGATCGGGCGCAGCGGTTCGCGGCTCGCCGAGGAGTACCGTGCGGTGGCCTTCCGGCTGGCCTACGACCCGTCGTTCGCGGAGCGGCGCCGGCTCCTGGTCACCGCCCCGCGCGGGGACAACGCGGCGGCTGCCGCCGCCGCGGTCAACCTGGCCGCCGCCTTCGCCGAGATGGGCCGCGACGTCCTGCTCGTGGAAGCCGATCTGCGCACCCCGTCCCTGGCCCGCGACCTGGGACCGGCGGCCCACGAGGTCCGGCCGCCGAGCTGGGCCGCCGACGAGAAGGACCGCAGCTGGCCGGCGGGCGGCCGCTCCAACGTGGACGTGCCGGGGTCCGGGGCGTTCGCCCTGGTGGCCGGCACCACCGCGGACAACGTGCCGCGCGCCCTGACCTCCGCGTCCGTCGGACGGATCGTCGCCGAGGCCGACCGCCCCGGCGCCGTGGTCATCGTCCTCGCCCCGCCTGTGCTGTCGTACGCAGACGCGGTCGCCCTCGTCGACCGGGTCGAAGGCGTCATGATCGTCTGCGACCCGCGCGAGGTGCACCGCAGCGACCTGGAACGCATCCGCGAGATCATCGGCGCCTCCGGCGGCTCGGTGCTCGGCGCCCTGCTCCACCCCGGCCGGGGGCGGCTGCGCCGTGCGGAACGCCGGCCCAAGTCATCCCGGCGCCGCAACAGCGGCGGGCCGGGCGCCCCGGCCCTCGAAGCGGACGCGCCGGAGGTCACCGGCAATCCCGACGAGACCATGGGGCTGCGGTCCTTCACCCTGCCGGGGGCGCGCCGGTGAGAGCCCGCACCGCGATCCTCTGCTCGGTCGCGGACCAGGGTGTGGCGGCGCTCACCAACATCCTGGTGCTCGTGGCCGCCGCCCGGCTCTCCACCGTGGCCGACTTCGCCCGCTTCTCCGCCGTCTACCTCGTCTTCACGGTGCTGCTGGGCGTCTCCGGTGCGTACACCGGGCAGCCCCTGGTCCTCCGGCGCGGCGCGGGCGAGGACGTCCGGGGAGCCTGCCGCTCGGCCGTCGTGTTCACCGTCGGGGCCTCGGCCGCCCTCGGCGCTCTGCTCGCCGCCGTCTGCCTGCTCGTCCCGGGGGACACCGCCCGCGCCCTGATGACGCTGGGCCTCGTCCTGCCCATCGTGCTGGGACAGGACGCCCTGCGCTACGCCTTCTCCACCCTCCAGCGGCCCCATCTCGCCCTGAGCGCGGATCTGTTGAGACTGCTCTGTGTTCTCGGTGCCCTGGCCGCCCAGGAGCACGGGGCCACCCCCGCGCGGCTGATCGCGGTCTGGGGGCTCTCCGCCCTGCCTGCCCTCCTGCTGTCCGCCGTGCTGCTGCACCGCTCGACGGCCGGGGCCCCGCTCCTGCTGCGCCCGATGCTGAGGCGCGGCCACCTCGGGCAGCGGTTCGTCGTCGAATTCGGTGTCGGCAACGCGACCAGCCAGCTCTCGGTCCTCGCTCTCGGGGCCGTCGGCAACCCGCTCCTGGTCGGCGCTCTGCGCGGAGCCACCACCCTGTTCGGGCCGCTCAACGTGCTGTTCACCTCCGCCACCTCCTTCGGCCCGCCGCTGCTCGGCCGCATCGGCGACGAGCGGCGCCGGGTGCGGGCCACGGCGGGACTCGCCGCCACCCTCGCCGCCACCGCCGCTCTCTGGGCGACCGCGCTCGCCCTGCTGCCCGAGCGGGCGGGGCGCGGCCTCCTCGGTGACACCTGGCCGACGGCCGCCGCCCTGCTCCCGGCGACCGGCAGTCAGTACGCGGCGATGGCCGTGGGAACCTGCGGACTGCTCGCCCTGCGCATGCTCGACCCGCGTACGACGCTGAGCATCCAGGTCGTCTTCTCGCTCACCGCGGTGGCCCTCATGGCCGGGGGCTACGCCCTCGGGGGTGTCCCCGGGGCCGCCTGGGGGCTGTGCCTGGGATCGCTCTGCAAGGCCGCCGCCACCTGGACCCGGGTCGCCCGGCTGCGCCGCCGGACCCCGGCGGGGGAGACCGTCAGCGCCGACGTGCTGCCCTCTGCTCCCTGAACGTGGTGATCAGCACCAGACACAGGGCGCCGATCGCCAGCTTCCCCGCCGCCTGGAGCAGTGGGCCGCGCAACAGAATGAAGGTGTACCCGGCGATGAGCGGCGCCGCGATCGCCAGCACACTGCCCGGGCCGGGACCGGCCCGGGTGACGGCCAGCGCGTACCTGCGGTCGGTACGGGCCGCCGCGTAGCCGATCAGCGCCAGGCCGCCGATCATGCCGGACGCGCCGAAGTCGACCCAGAACTCGGTCCACAGCGGAGCCGACAGGTTGGTCATGTTCATCCCCATCCACTCGCCTACCCGGACCCCGGTGTCCTCCGGCTTCCCGCTCCACACCGCCCTGGGGACGAAGAAGAGCGCGGAGCCCGCGAGTTGACGGCCATAGGTGTGGCCCCGGGTGTCCACCCAGGAGATGGTGTTGGCGAACATCACCGTCTGGTCGTAGTCCTTGGTCGCCAGCGGCTCGAAGACG
The DNA here is from genome assembly GCF_042728155.1 of Streptomyces sp. NPDC060209. Lineage (NCBI taxonomy): Bacteria > Bacillati > Actinomycetota > Actinomycetes > Kitasatosporales > Streptomycetaceae > Streptomyces > Streptomyces sp. NPDC060209. The sequence continues at coordinate 26,248 of NZ_JBHWZS010000008.1, read as the reverse complement.
GAGGCCGACTGCACGGGCCGGTACCCCTCGTCGTCGTAACGGAAGCGGTCGGCGTACGGGAACAGCACCAGCGCGCCGACCACGCCCATGGCCAGCACCGAGCGGTACATCGCCGCGCTGCTCGGGAACGCCGTGAACAGCAGGGACACCAGCACCGTCAGGAACCAGTAACGAGCGTTGGAGACCGGGTTGTTCACGACCAGATTGGCCGCGGCGAGCGCCACCCACACCAGCACCGTCGAGGGGGAGCGCCGCGCCCGGCGCGAGGTCACCAGACGTCGGGTGTAGAAGAGGAACGCCAGCAGCGCGGGGACGGTTCCGAAGCCCTTCAGGAACGCGGAGCCGACATTCGACTCCGCCGAGGTCACCCCGCTCTGCGCCACCGTGTCACTGATCTCCTGGCGGCTGGAGAAGAAGACGGCCGGCCCGCCGAGCTTGAGTACGTAGTACCCGCTCGCCAGCAGCGCGAGCAGCACCAGCAGCCGCAGCCTGACCGGGTGCGCCACGGCCGGTCCGCCCGTGGCGCGTGAGGACGCACGCCGCCGCAGGGGGCGGCGCGAGGCCAGCAGCGCCCCCAGGTCGAAGGCCGCACACCCCACCAGGATCATCGCGATCGCCGTCACCAGGTCCGAGCGCGGTCCCACCATCGGCGTCGGGGTCTGCCCGATCACCACCTGGGCGAACGGCGCGACACCCATGGCGATGTACACGAACATCCAGAAGACGCCCTGGAGCAGCCGCCGCCGGGTGGACAGGATCATGGTGGCGAGCCGGGCGCCCGAATAACACGTCAGGACGAGCTGGAGCCAGTAGGCGGTGTCCCGGACCCCCGAACCGGGCTGGGCGGCGATCACCGCGGGCAGGAAGCAGACCAGGCCCAGGATGAGCGGCACGGACAGCGCCCGCGAGAGCATCGCCCACGTCAGAGGCCTCGCCGGGGGCTCGGCCGGAGGGCGCGGAGCGCTCTCCCGGACGGCAACGGCCCCCACCGACTCGTGCACGGACGTCATGACCCCCCGATCACCGGCCCCGAAGGCCCCGTTCGCCGGCCTCGTGGCCCACGAACACTCTAACGAACGGGCCCCACTTGAGGTGATGTGATGGCTAGTCTGTGAACAGTCGGCCGAGGTTGAGGGGAACCCTGGTGAAGATCCTGCACATCGTCACGCTGCACACTCCGGACCACGCGTTCGGCGGCCCGACCCGGGTCGCGCTCAACCTGTCCAAGGTCCAGCGGGCGGACGGCGACGACGCCCGCATCATGGCGCTGGGCGACGGCTTCGGGGGTGCGCTGCCGGGCGAGGTGGAAGGAGTGCCCGTCCACCTCTTCCAGGCCCGCCACCTGCTCCCGATGTTCGAGGTCAGCGGCATCACCTCCGGCGCCCTGCTGCGCACCGCGCGCCGCATGATGCGCGGCGCCGACGTCGTCCACGTCCACCTCATGCGCGACCTGGTGACCCTGCCCGCCGCGCTGCTCGCGCTCGCCACGCGCACCCCTCTCGTCGTCCAGACGCACGGCATGGTCGACCCGACCGAGAAGCGGGTCGCCCAGCTCACCGACCTGCTGGGCGTCCGCACGGTCCTGCGCCGCGCCGACGCCGTGCTCCACCTCACCGAGGCCGAGCGCCTCGACGTGAACGCGGTCGCCGCGCCGGTCGCCCTCACCAACACCGTCAGGCTCGTCAACGGCGTACGGCCGCAGGAGCGCAAGCCCGCCCGGGACGAGGGCCGGCCGCCGACCGTGCTGTTCCTGGCCCGCGTCCAGGAGCGCAAACGCCCGGAGGACTTCGTCGCCGCCATGCCCGCTGTCCTGGCCCGCTACCCGGACGCCCGTTTCGTCCTCGCGGGACCGGACACCGGCGCGCTCCCCGGTACGCTCGTGCTCGCCCGCAGGCTCGGTGTCATGGATTCGCTGGACCATGTAGGACCCCTCGGCCACGAAGAGGTGCTCGACGCCGGGCGGCGGGCCGATGTGTACGTGCTGCCGTCGATCGAGGAGCCTCTCGGCGTCTCGGTCCTGGAAGCCATGTCCGTCGGCACGCCCGCCGTCATCACCCGGACCTGCGGACTCGGCCCGGACGTGGCGGACGCGGGGGCGGGGCGGGTGATCGACAGCCGGGTCGGTGAGGACGCGGAGAACGCCCGCAAGGTCGCCGACGCGATCCTGGAGCTGCTGGAGCCCGAGGCCAACGACCGTGCGGGGAAGGCCGCATGGAATCTGGTCAACGAGCACTTCACCATCGAGGTCGTCACACGGACCCTCCGGCAGACCTACGAGGACGTCGTCCGCCGGAGGGCGTGATCATTCAACCGCTCTGTCCCTCCCGCGACTTGAGCGCGATCTGCCAGCGGTAGAAGCTCATCGCGAGCGCGAAGTCCAGGCCCGCACGCCCGTCGAGGAAGCCCCTCCGGTAGACGTACATGTAGGCGAAGGACACCAGGGGCTTGAACGGCGCCTTGTGGAAGAGCTGTCCCTGACGGGACTTCACCTTCCGTACCTGCTCCTTGACATCGGGGTTGTGCTCCAGCCACGCCTCCCAGTCCGAGTAGCGGTTGTGCCGCTCGAACCAGGCGGTGACGGGGTCCAGGTCCTGGTGCTCGATGGGGTTGCTCAGCGCTTCGGCCGTCGTCGCCACCGGCTGGTAGTGCCCCTCGACCTCCCCGATGCCGGGCGCAGCGAGGTCGCCGACCTCCGGGTAGTAGCACCGGGTCCGGTCGGTCAGGGACCTCTTGCGGATCGTGTAGCCGTGCCGCAGCCGCTTCCCCGAGAACCAGTAGCCCAGCGGAATGTCGTACGCGGCCGGCTTCGGGCCGTCCGCGTCGGCGAAGATCCTCCGCAGCTCCGCCAGCAGCCCGGGACTGAGCCGCTCGTCGCCGTCGAGCAGCAGGATCCAGTCCAGATCCGTGCGGACGTTCTCCAGGCACCACTGCTTCTTGCGCGGGTGCCCTCCGTCCCAGGTGTACGTGACCACTTCGGCCCCGCACTCCTCCGCGATCTTCGCCGTGTCGTCGGTGCTGTGGGAGTCCACCACGACGACCGCCTCGAAGTGGCCCAGGACCGACTTCACCGCCTCGGCGATGTTCAGTCCCTCGTTCTTCGTGGGGATCGCGACGGCGATGGGCAGCTTGCTCATCCGTTTTCTCCTTGAGGCAGCCAGGCGTAGCAGCCTGTGGAGGTGAAGGTGCGGGCGGATTCCGGGACGGTGATCTCCACCTGCTTCCCGGTGGCCGAGGAGCCGGACTCCAGGTCCTTGCCGGCGGCCCCGGTCAGCTGCCAGCTGCACGCCGTGGTCGGGGAAGCGGCCCTGTACCGTCCCGGCCGGACCTTCGCGCCCTTGTACGTGCCGTCGGCGTAACCGAGTGCCGCCTCGTCGACGAGGTCCTGGTGCCGGGGGCAGAGATGGGCAACGGCCGGCTTCGCGTCCGCGACCTCGCCGGAGACGATCGCGCCGACGGCGATGTCCCGGTCGGCCTTGACCAGGTAGCGGAGCCTGTCACAGGTCTCCTGTCCCGTCTGGAGCACCGCGGCCGGGTCCATCCCCTTGGGCACGCGGTCGGTCAGATACTCCTTCTGCTTCTTCGTGAAGGACCCCGTGGCCGGGGTGATGTCCCCGGGTGGCGCCTTGGGCGTCCCGCCGGACTTCTGGGGTGACGGGGCCGCCGTACCGGCCGCCGGGCCGGCCACGGAGGGCGTGGGCGAGGCCGCCGCGGACGGCTTGCTACCCGCCGCGGCCTCCCTGCCACCGTCGCCGGACCCGCCGGACGAGCCGCAGGCGGCCAGCACCGCCGTCGCGAGCGCGACGGCGGCACCGGCCAGGAACGGATATCTCATTCACCCGTCCTCAGGGCGTAGTGCGCGCTGACCTGGGATGCGCTCAGCGCGATCGGGTACACGGCGGTCTCGTCGATCTGACCGGCGAAGAAGTTGCTGGTCGGGCGGTTCGGCCAGCTGTTCAGATTGTCCCCGCCGACCCGCCAGTAACCGGGGTAGTTCTCGTTGCCCGTGTAGAGGAAGTTGGCCGCGCGGAGCTGTCCGTCCACGTACAACGCCATGCCGCCGGTGCCCTGCGTGGCGACGACGTGGTGCCAGTTGCCGTCGTTGTAGGCCCCCGTCGTGGTGACGGTGCGGTAGCCGCCGCTGTAGACACCGAAGACCAGCCGCCCGTTGTTGGCCATGTAGACCTGCTTGTCGTAACGGGTGCTGTTCTGCATGGTCAGGTTGCCGAACCCGATGACCTTGCCGCCACGGGTGGTGGTGGTCTTGATCCAGGTCTCCACCGAGAAGCGGGTGGGCGACGCGTGCAGCTTGTTGCTGTACGCGTACTCACCGGCGCCGTCGAACCCGATGGCGGTCGAGTCGCCGGCGATCGCGGCCGGGGTCTGCCGGTAGGCGGGCGCGTTGCGCAGGAAGCCGTTGTTCAGCCCGCCGGTGGTGTCCGCCGCGAAGGTGGAGGAGCCCTCGTCGTAGCGCCAGTAGAGCGAGGCGCCGTCGGACAGCACCCGCGCCGGATAGCCCTGCGTCGAGGCGGCCACGGTCGCCGACTGCGCCGGGGACTTGGCACTGGTGTTGGTGCCGTCGCTCGCGGTGATGCGGTACGAGTGCGTCTCGCCCACCGCCACGTCGGTGTCGGTCCACTTCAGCTGAGGACGGTCCCAGGCGAGCGAGTAACCCGTGACGGTGTGGACGGGCGTGCTCGCACCGTCCTTGTAGATCCGGTAGGTCAGCTCACCGTCGTCGGTGTCGAAGCTGGTCTGCCAGTTGACGTCGATCCGCCCCGGGGCGACCGTGGAGAGACTGACGTTGGGCACCCAGGGCGCCCCGGTGTCCGGACCGTCGGCGAACCGCGTCAGCCCCTGCTGGCCGGCACCGTTGACGGTGGTGAACTCCCCGCCGACCCACAGGTAGTGGCGGCCGCCCTTGTCGGTCTGCGCCATCACCCGCGGCCCGACCGGCTCACCGATGCCGTCGTTCGTGTCGGGGAACCAGGGCAGGAGCGTCGGGTCGTCGACGGACTGGGCCAGCAGGTGCTTGCGCGGCTGGTCGGGGAATCCGCCCATGCTGGCGCAGTCATGGGCGTGGCTTCCGCTGTACAGCACGCCCGAGTGGACCAGGACGGCCTGGGTGGCGCCAAGGCAGGTGTCCCGCCAGCGCTGCTGGTAGTCGTCGAGGTCGATGGCGATCCGGCCGTCGAACACCCCGCCGCCGGTGCCCTCGTTGGCGGTGTACAGGCCGGTCGCGTCCGTCGTGAGGTCCTGCACCGTCGACGTGTTGGGGATGAAGCCCGGGTAGCTCGTGGTGAGCGCGCCCGTGGTGGCGTCGACCACGGCCAGGGCGTGCGAGGTGGTGCCGTTCACGGTGAAGAAGTCACCGCCGAGGGCCACGTGCTGCCCGTCGGGGGTCACCTGGACGGCTCGCGCCACCTCGTCGGCGTTCGCCGTCCACGGCAGCAGATCAGCGCCCGTGGTGACCGCGGCGAACTTGTTCCTGGTCTGGCCGCCCACGCTGTTGAAGTCACCGGCCAGGTAGACGGTGTCCGCGGTGACGTCCAGGGCCCGTACCGTCGCCGAGACGGAGATCTTGAAGTCCTGGCGAGGGGTGCAGGTCGCGGTGTCGACGGCCGCGATGTTGCTGACGCCCACCCCGTTCACCGCACCGAACTGACCGCCGGCGTACAGGGTCCCGCCGTCGGGAGAGAGTGCGAGGGCGCGCACGGTCGCCGTCCCGGAGGACAGTGTGAAGGACAGGCTGCATCCCGTCGGCGCGCCCGTCGCCGCGTCGAACGCCGCGAAGTTGACCGCGGGCTCCTCCGATGTGCCCGCCGCCGCGTCCGGCGGCCGGACGGTGGAGAAGGTGCCGCCGGCGTAGACGACCCCGTCCGTCGCGGCCATGGACCAGACGATGCCGTTGGTCTGCCAGGTGGTGAGGTCGTCCGCGGTGATGGACACCGGCGGTGTCAGCGCCGCCGCCGGGGAGGCCCCGGCCGCTGTCGCGGTCAGGGCTCCGGCGAACAGGCAGAGCGCGGCGGACGCGGCCCGCACACGGCCGCTCCCCCCAGATCTCCGCCCCGTGCTTCCGTTCATCATTCAACTCCGAAGGTGAGGACGAGCTGCGGCCGGTAGGCCGCGGTTGCCTCGCTCGACCAGATGCGGAGACTGTCCGTCCCGCTGCTGGTCAGGGCGAGTGAGGTGACGGAGCCCAGGGCCCCGTCCAGTGCGGACGCGTTCAGCTCCGCCGAGTAGCCGGTGGAGACGGAGAGCGCGCCGGTGATGGTCCCCAGCACGGACGTGGAGAGCGCCGGCCGGGTGCTGTAGGTGACCGCCGATTCGGTCCACGCGCCGGTGACCGGCACGATGCTGTGGCTGTCGGCCGACCCCGCCGTCGAATCCGACGAGGTACGGAAGGTGAGCCGTGCGCTCTTGAGCACCTGGCCGGCCGGAGCGGACGGCAGCGTGAACCGCAGATAGCCCAGATAGGCCGTGGTGCCCCGCGAGGCGAGCTGGCTGTCGTTGTAGTTCGTGTTCGCCGCCACGCTGTTGACGTACGCGTCCTCGTCCGGGACGACGGTGACGGTGCTGTCGCCGGGACCGGGCTGGGTGCCGGCCAGCTCGTGGTGCGCGGCGACCTGCGCGGCGGTCAGCGCGGACGGATAGACCGCGGTCTCGTCGACCTGCCCGGCGAAGTAGTCGCTCGCGGGACGGTTCGGCCAGGCGTTGTTCATGGCGTCCCCGCCGACCCGCCAGTACCCGTTGTACGAACGGTTGCCGGTCGCCGTGTTCGTGCCGACCGCCTCCCCGTCGACGTACAGCACCATGCCGGACGGCCCCTGTGTCGCCACCGCGTGGTGCCAGGCACCGTCGTTGTAGGAGCCCGTCGAGGTGATGGTGGGCCGGGTGCTGCCGCTCTGCACGCCGAACGCGAGGCGGCCGTCGTTCGTCAGATAGACCAGCTTGTCGGAGATGCTGCTCGTGTGCCCGCGCTCCGTGCCGATGTTGTTGCCGTAGCCCACGATCCGTCCACCGCTCGTCGACGTGGTGCGGAACCACGTCTCGACCGAGTACGGCGCGGGGGAGGTGTAGTGGTGCAGCCGGTCGCTGTAGACGTACTCGTCGGTGCCGTTGAGGGAGAGTGCGGCGGAACCGGTCACCGCGGACGGTGTGGCGCGGTAGGACGGCGCGTTCATGTACACCCCGCCGTTGTCGCCCGCCGACGCGTCCGCGGCGAAGGCGCCACCGGCCTCGTCGTAGCGCCAGTACAGATCGGCCCCGTCCGCCAGGACCTGCTCCTGGTAGGGGGACGCCGAGGACGCGGCGGTCACCGGGGCGGCGGCGGAGAGCGCGCTGGTGTTCGTGCCGTCGCTCGCCGTGATCCGGTAGCTGTACGTCCGCCCCGCCACCACGTTCCGGTCGGTGAAGGTCAACTGAGGCCTGCTGAAGAACAGCGAGGAACCCGTCGTCGTGTACACCGGCGTCGAGCCGCCGTCGCGGTAGACGCGGTACGTCAGCAGGCTGTCGTCCAGGTCCAGGGTGCTGCGCCAGCTGACCTTGACCTCGCCGGCCCGCGGCGCGGACACGCTCACCGCCGGCGCGGCCGGCGCCCCGGTGTCCGGGGTGTTCGCGAACCGGGTCAGCGCCTGCTGGCCGACCCCGTTGACGGTGGTGAACTCGCCGCCCACCCAGAGGAAGTCCCGGCCGCCGCGTGAGGACACGGTCAGCGCCCGTGGTCCGACCGGCTCACCGATGCCGTCATTGGTGTCCGGGAGCCAGCCCAGCAGATCCGGGTCGTCGACGGACTGGGCGGTCAGATGCTTGCGGACCTGGTTGGGGAAGCCGCCCATGGTCGAGCAGTCGTGCACATGGCTGCCCGCGTACAGCACGCCCTGGTGGACCCGGAGTGCCTGCGTCGCGCCCTGGCAGGTGTCCCGCCAGCGCTGGTCGAAGCCGTCGAGTTCCATGGCGAGCCGGCCGTCGAAGGACGCCCCGCCCGCTCCCTCGCCCGCCGCGTACCAGCCGTCGGACGCCGCGTCCGTGACGATGTCCTTGATGACGGCGGACGACGGGATGAAGGAGGCGCCGTACGCGCGGGTGACGGCGCCCGTGGAAGGATTCGTCACCGCGAGCGCGTGCGAGGCGGTGCCGCCGACGGTGAAGAAGTCACCGCCGATGAGGACGCTGCCCCCGTCCGGGGTCACCCGCAGGGTGCGGCCGGGCTCGTCCGCGTCCGGATTCCATCCGGTCAGCGCCCCGGACGCGGTGACCGCGCCGAAGAAGCGCCGGGCCGTCCCGTTCACGGTCTGGAAGTCGCCGCCCGCGTAGACGGTGCCGTCCGCCGCGACGTCGAGGGCGCGCACCGTCGCCCCGAACTGCGGCGAGAAGCCCGCACGCGGCCGGCAGGTGGCGGTGTCGATCGCGGTCAGCCCGTTGACGGCCGTCCCGTTCACCGCGTTGAAGTAACCGCCCACGTACAGCGTGGACTTGTCGGGCGAGACGGCGAGAGCCCGCACCGTCGCCGTGCCGCTGCTGCGCGTGAAGGAGAGCGAACAGCCGGTGGGCGCGCCGGTCGCCGCGTCGAACGCGGCGAAGTTCACGGCGGGCGTCGTGTTGCTCCCGGCCGGGGAGCCGGCCGGCCGGATACCGGAGAAGGTGCCGCCCGCGTAGACCACCCCGTTCGCCTCGGCCAGCGACCAGACGATGCCGTTGGTCTGGTACGTGGACAGGGCATCGGCGGTGAAGCCGACCGGCGGGGTGAGCGCGGCGGCCGGGGGAGCGGTGACCGATGCGGCGCCGAGCGCGCCGGCGGCGAGGGCGAGGACCGAGGCGAACACCCCGGGCCGGGTGCGTCTGAGACGTCGGGGCCCCCTCACCGGTCCACCCGGACCGCGGACCCCGTGAGCTGGTCGCTGAGCAGCCGGATGTCGGCGTCCACCATTATCTGTGCCAGCTCGCGCGACTTCACCTCCGGTTTCCAGCCCAGCAGTTCCTCCGCCTTGGAGGCGTCACCGATCAGCGCGTCGACCTCGCTGGGGCGCTCGTACTTCGGGTCGTAGCGGACGTGCTCAGCCCAGTCGAGGCCCGCGTGCTCGAAGGCGTACTCGAGGAACTGCCGGACGCTGACCCCCTCGCCGGTGGCCACCACGTAGTCGTCGGGGGTGTCGCACTGGAGCATCCGCCACATCGCCTCGACGTACTCGGGGGCGTACCCCCAGTCGCGTACGGCGTCGAGGTTGCCCAGATGCAGGCGGTCCTGCAGGCCCGCCTTGATCCTGGCCACCCCCCGGGTGATCTTGCGGGTCACGAAGGTCTCGCCGCGGCGCGGGGACTCATGGTTGAACAGGATCCCGTTGGTGGCGAACATGCCGTACGCCTCGCGGTAGTTGACCGTCGCCCAGTACGAGTAGACCTTGGCCACGCTGTACGGGCTGCGCGGGTGGAACGGGGTCTTCTCGTTCTGCGGGGGCGGGCTCGCGCCGAACATCTCGGACGACGACGCCTGGTAGACCCGGGTGTCGATGCCGCTGGCCCGGACCGCCTCCAGCAGGCGTACCGTGCCGAGCCCCGTGACGTCCCCCGTGTACAGCGGCGCGTCGAAGGAGACCCGGACGTGGGACTGGGCGCCGAGGTTGTAGACCTCGTCGGGCTGGATGTCCCGCAGCAGGTTCACCAGCGCGACGCCGTCGGAGAGGTCGGCGTGATGGAGCACGAAGGAACGATTCGCTTCCTCGGGCCCCTGGTAGATGTGGTCGATCCGCTCCGTGTTGAAGCTCGACGAACGGCGTATCAGGCCGTGGACCGTGTATCCCTTCTCGAGCAGCAGCTCCGACAGGTATGAGCCGTCCTGTCCGGTCACGCCGGTGATGAGTGCGGTCTTTGCCATGACTCCCCCCTTCTGTGGTCGCCCTTGGGGCGGTTTGTGTCACCGAAATTTCTGGATCTGAGTGGAATGCGGCAAAGGGTCACCCGGGTGTCGCGCTGCTGGCACAATCCGAGCCATGACGACTGACAACCCCGGCCCGGTCCAGGAATCCGCCCGCCCCCTGCTGCGCCCCGGCGCCCGCATATTCGTCGCGGGCCACCGCGGCCTCGTCGGCTCGGCGCTGGTGCGCCGTCTCACCGCCGACGGCCACGAGGTGATCACCCGCGGCCGGGACGAGCTCGATCTGCGCGAGGCCGCGCCGACCGAGGCGTTCCTGCGTGACGCCCGCCCGGACGCGGTCGTGCTGGCCGCCGCCAAGGTGGGCGGGATCATGGCCAACAGCACGCGTCCGGTGCAGTTCCTGGAGGACAATCTCCGGATCCAGCTCGCCGTGGTCGCGGGCGCCCACGCGGCCGGGATCGAGCGGCTGCTCTTCCTCGGCTCGTCGTGCATCTATCCCAAGCACGCCCCGCAGCCGATCCCCGAGGACGCGCTGCTCACGGGCCCGCTCGAGCCGACCAACGAGGCCTACGCGCTGGCCAAGATCGCCGGAATCGTGCAGGTCCAGTCGTACCGCCGGCAGTACGGCGCTTCGTACATCAGCGCCATGCCCACCAACCTCTACGGGCCCGGGGACAACTTCGACCTGGAGACCTCGCACGTGCTGCCCGCCCTGATCCGCCGCTTCCACGAGGCGAAGCGTGACGGCGCGGCCGAGGTCACCCTGTGGGGTTCCGGCAGCCCCCGGCGTGAATTCCTCCACGTCGACGACCTCGCCGCCGCCTGTGTGCGGCTGCTGGAGGTGTACGACGGCGCCGAGCCGGTCAACGTCGGCTGCGGCGAGGACCTCACCATCCGTGAACTGGCCGAGACGGTACGTGATGTGACGGAATATCAGGGCCGCATCGCCTGGGACACCACGAAGCCCGACGGCACCCCGCGCAAGCTCCTTGATGTGTCCCGGCTCTCCTCCCTCGGTTTCAAGCCGCAGATTCCCCTGCGGGACGGCATCGCCCGCACCTACGCCTGGTGGCTCGGCCGGCACGCCCCGCGGGGCTGACCGTCCGGCCGGACGGCCGCGGTCCGTCCTGATCCCGTGCCCGCGGCCCCCCTCGCGACCCCCCATCACGACTCAGTACGCTCCCCGGCCGTCGGTGACGGCGCGTACCGTCCGGGCGAGGAGTCCCATGTCCGTCGCCACCGACCAGTTGTCGACGTACCAGAGGTCGAGCGAGACCGTCTCCTGCCAGGACAGGTCCGACCGCCCGCTGACCTGCCACAGGCCGGTCAGGCCCGGCCGCACCGCCAGTCGCCTCAGCTCGCGCTCGTCGTAGCGCGACACCTCCTCCGGCAGGGGCGGACGGGGACCTACCAGGGACATGTCACCCCGTAGCACGTTGAGGAGCTGCGGGAGCTCGTCCACCGAGGTCCGGCGCAGGGCGTGGCCGATCCGGGTCACCCGGGGATCGCGGCGCATCTTGAACATCGGACCCTCGCTCTCGTTCGCCGCCGAGAGCTGTTCCCTGCGTGACTCCGCGTCCGCCACCATCGTGCGGAACTTCCACATGGTGAAAGGCCTGTTGTGCCGGCCGTGACGGGTCTGGCGGTGGAACACGGGGCCGGGTGACGAGAGCCGCACCGCGACGGCCACCCCGAAGAGGAGTGGAGCGAGCACCAGCAGCCCGAGCGCGGCACCGGCCCTGTCCACGACGGTCTTGAGCACGGCCTGCGGGCCGCGCCGCAGCGGCGGTGCGACATGCAGGAGTGTCAGCCCGGCGGCGGAGGCCGGCCGCACCCGCGTCGCGGCGACGCCTGACAGGTCCGAGAGCACGCAGAGGGCGAGCCCACCGTCGTGCAGGCCCCACGCCAGCCGGCGCAGCCGGTCGTCGTCGAGCTGCGGCCCGGGCGCGACGAGCACCAGATCCGCGTCATGGGCGAAGGCGCCGCCGAGCACCGTGGACACGTCGTCGTCGGCCGGCTCTGGCGCCAGCCGACCCGGTACCGGTGTCCCGCAGTCCGGCGCCGCCGGACCCACCGGGACCACGGCGACCGCCGTGTACGGGTGATCCTTACGGGAGTTGAGCAGATTCACCGCCCGGTCCAGGCCCGCCGCCTCTCCGACCACCAGGACCCGGCGAGCCCCCCGCCGCCCCTCGGTCCGCCGCAACCGGCCCGCGACCCCGGCGAGGACGGCCAGGACCAGGCCGGGCACCAGCGCGGCGACGGCGGTCGCCGGGTCGAGGCCCCCGCCCGTCACGGCCAGCAGTACGGCCAGCACCCCGATGAGTGCGAGCCAGTCGCCGAAGGCGGCGTACGGCGCCCCGACGGTTTCCCCCGGCAGCCGCCGCGCGTACCGGCCGCGCGCCGCGCGCACCCCGGTCCACACCAGTGCGGCGGACGTCGCGGCGGCCAGCGGCCCCGGCTGGTCGCCGGCCCGCAGCACGAGCCAGGCGGGAACTCCCAGGCCCAGCAGATCGGTCAGGACGAGGAAGGGCACACGCGGATCGGGCGTCTTCTTCGCCCGCGGTCTCTCCACGTGGTCGCGCTCAACGGTCGTCGGGGCTCTCCACAACTGCCCTGGAGCCACCGTGCGATTCCGGGAAGCGGCGGTACGCGGTCGTGGTGCCCCCGCCAGCCCGACAGGCCCGGATATATCCGATTCAGGTATTTCGACATGCCCCATGAACCCCCCAGCCACAGTTGCATCCCCACAAACGGGGCGCATCCGCCGATCCCATGGACTGACGGATGCGCCCTCGCTCGGTGCACGATATCCACACACGTGCCATTTCGCTGGAGTTCTCGTGAAGTTCAGACAGGACGGACGTTGTGATCCGCGTCGCTCCGGCCGGCCGCTCCCTGGGGGCGCTCCTAGACTGGAGGCATGGAACCGCTTTCCCAGGAACAGACCGACCGGCTCGTCGTGATCGTGACTGATCTGGCCCGACAGGGGCGCACGGAGGAACTGCTGGAGTTCTTCGATCACGGACTGCCGGTCGATGTCCAGGACCGGGAGGGCAACACGGCGCTGATGCTCGCCGCGTACCACGGGCGCACGGAGACGGTGCGCGCGCTCGTCGGGCGCGGCGCCGATGTCGATCTGCGCAATGCCCGGGACCAGTCACCCGTCGCTGGGGCCCTGTTCAAGGGCGAGGACGCGATCGTGGAGGCGCTCATCGCCGCGGGTGCCGATCTCGACGCGGGGACGCCCAGTGCGCGGGCCACGGCGGAGATGTTCGGGAAGACGGCTCTGCTCGGATAGCGGCTCTGCTCGGATAGGAGCAGGACGCGCCGCGGGTGTGGTCACTGGGACGCAAGGGGCCCCGGACAACGGTGCGTTGCCCGGGGCCCATGCGTACGGTGGCCGAAAATGCCCTACTTGGCGGCCTGCAGGGCCTCGATGGCCTTGCGGACACCCTCGCCGTAGGCCGGGTCGGCCTGCGTGCAGTGGTGGATGTGACGCTCGATCGTGGCCTGGGAGGCACCGTCGATGGCCCGGGCGGTGTTACCGAACAGGGCGTCCTGCTCGTCCGGGGTCATCGCCCGGAACAGGTTGCCCGGCTGCTCGAAGTAGTTGTCGTCGTCCTCGCGATAGTCGAACCGGTCGGCGGCGGCACCGTCGATCGCCAGGCCGGGCTCGGCGAACTGCGGCTGCTCGGCCCAACGGCCGTAGCTGTTCGGGGTGTAGCCGGGGACCGCGCCCTGGTTGCCGTCCACGCGCAGCTGGCCGTCGCGGTGGTAGGTGTTGACGTTCTTCGCACCGCGGGGCTGGTTCACCGGGATCTGGTGGTGGTTGACTCCGACGCGGTAGCGGGCGGCGTCACCGTACGAGAACAGCCGTCCCTGCAGCATGCGGTCGGGCGAGGCGCCCACGCCGGGCACGAGGTTGGCCGGGGTGAAGGCGGCCTGCTCGACGTCGGCGAAGTAGTTCTCCGGGTTGCGGTTGAGCTCGAACTCGCCGACCTCGATGAGCGGGTAGTCCTTCTTGGACCAGACCTTGGTGAGGTCGAAGGGGTGGTAGCGGTACGTCGCGGCGTCCGCCTCCGGCATGACCTGGATGAAGAAGGTCCACTTCGGGTTGTCGCCGCGCTCGATGGCGTCGAAAAGGTCCGCCTGCGAGGACTCGCGGTCGTCGGCGACGACCGCGGCGGCCTCCGCGTCGGTCAGGTTCTTGATGCCCTGCTGCGTGCGGAAGTGGAACTTCACCCAGAAGCGCTCGTTGCTCTCGTTGATGAACGAGTAGGTGTGCGAGCCGAAGCCGTGCATGTGGCGGTAGCCGTCGGGGATGCCGCGGTCCGACATCACGATGGTGACCTGGTGCAGGGCCTCGGGGAGGTTGGTCCAGAAGTCCCAGTTGTTCTCCGCCGAGCGCAGGTTGGTGCGCGGGTCGCGCTTCACGGCGCGGTTGAGGTCGGGGAAGTGGTGGGGGTCGCGGTGGAAGAAGACCGGCGTGTTGTTGCCGACGACGTCCCAGTTGCCTTCCTCGGTGTAGAACCGGAGGGCGAAACCACGGATGTCGCGCTCCGCGTCGGCTGCGCCGCGCTCACCGGCGACGGTCGAGAAGCGGGCGAAGAGCTCCGTCTGCTTGCCCACCTCGGAGAAGAGCGCGGCCCTGGAGTACCGGGTGATGTCCTGCGTCACCGTGAAGGTGCCGAATGCACCGGACCCCTTGGCGTGCATGCGACGCTCCGGGATGACCTCACGGCTGAAGTGGGCCAGCTTCTCCAGGAACCAGACGTCCTGGAGCAGCATCGGGCCGCGCGGACCGGCGGTGACGGCGTTCTCGTTGTTCGCGACCGGTGCGCCGGCGGCAGTGGTCAACGGCTTCGTGTTGTCAGAAATTTTCCTGCTCCTCAGTGTGAAAACTTCAGTGCACCGACTCCGGATCCCGCTGACCGCGCTCGGTCTGACATCCGGGGCACAGGCCCCAGTACGTCACCTCTACGTGGTCGACGGTGAACCCGTGATCCTGGGGCGCCTCGAGGCGCGGAGAGCCCGGTGGGACATCGACGTCGGCGATCGTGCCGCACGAGCGGCAGACCACGTGCTGATGGTTGTCCCAGGACTGCCCTTCGTACCGTGCCGGAGAATTCGGCAGGTCGATCCGTCGCGCCAGCCCGGCGTCGACGAGCGTCTTGAGCACGTCGTAGACGGCTTGGGTCGAGACCGCGCCGATGTGTGTGCGTACCAGGGTGAGGAGGGTACTGACATCGGAGTGCGGGGCCTCGTGGACCGCCGAGAGCACGGCGACCCTGGGGCGGGTCACCCGCAATGACGCTCCGCGCAGGAGAGTCCTGGCCTCGGTTTCGATCACGTACGCAGTCAACCACTTTTCTGGAATGATTCCAATCAATGGGGCGTGAAGTCTTGTGGTGTCCTCGCGGACCCGAGGCCCCTGGGGCGCGGGGGAGGACGTCGTGTCCGATTCCCGCCAGCACCGGGACGCGCGATGCCGCACCCTTGAGGCATGACCAGTGACGACAGCAGGTACGAGGCGGTGACCAGCCGCGACGCCCGGTTCGACGGCGAGTTCTTCTTCGCCGTGTCCACGACCGGGATCTACTGCCGCCCGAGCTGTCCTGCCACCACTCCCAAGCGGATGAACGTGACG
Source organism: Streptomyces sp. NPDC060209 (assembly GCF_042728155.1). Lineage (NCBI taxonomy): Bacteria > Bacillati > Actinomycetota > Actinomycetes > Kitasatosporales > Streptomycetaceae > Streptomyces > Streptomyces sp. NPDC060209. The sequence goes on along the minus strand of NZ_JBHWZS010000008.1, from coordinate 10,727 downwards.
TTCTTCCCCACCGCGGCCGCCGCCCAGGGCGGCGGGTTCCGCGCCTGCCGGCGCTGCCGCCCGGACGCCGTGCCCGGCTCCGCGGACTGGAACGCGCGCGCGGACCTGGTGGGCCGGGCGATGCGGCTGATCGGCGACGGGGTCGTCGACCGCGAAGGCGTGGCCGGGCTGGCCTCGCGCCTCGGCTACAGCGCCCGCCAGGTGCAGCGCCAGCTGAACGCCGAGGTCGGCGCTGGGCCCATCGCACTCGCGCGCGCCCAGCGGGCCCACACCGCGCGGGTCCTGCTGCAGACCACCACCCTGCAGGCCGCCGAGATCGCGTTCGCCTCCGGCTTCGCCAGCGTGCGGCAGTTCAACGACACGGTGCGGGAGGTCTACGCGCTCACCCCCGGCGAGCTGCGCACCGCCCGGCCCGGCCGTTCCTCCCGCTTCGGCTCCGTCGGCACCTCCGACGGGGGCGGGGGAGTGCCGCTGCGGCTCGCGCACCGGGGCCCGTACGCCGCGGCCGAGATCTTCGACCACCTCGCGGTCCGCGCCCTCACCGGCATCGAGGAGATGACAGGTGAGCGGGGCGACCGCACCTACCGGCGCACACTGCGCCTGCCGAACGGTGCCGGCATCGCCGAGGTCCGGGAGAGGACGGGCGACGGATGGCTGGAGTGCCGGCTACACCTGGGCGATCTGCGTGACCTGACGACCGCCACCCAGCGGATGCGCCGGCTCTTCGACCTGGACGCCGACCCCCACGCGGTCGCCGAGCGCCTGGGCGCGGATCCCGCACTGGCCCCGCTCGTCGCGCGTACGCCAGGACTGCGGGCCCCCGGTGCCGCCGACGTCCATGAACTCGCCGTCCGGGCGGTCCTCGGCCAGCAGGTCTCCGTGGCCGCCGGGCGCCGGCTCGGCAGTGCGCTGGTGACGGCCTACGGCGCGCCCCTCCAGGTGCCCAGCGGCGCACTCACCCGTACGTTCCCCGATCCCGGGGACCTGGCCGAAGCCGGCCTGGACGAGCTGGGAATGCCCGGCTCCCGGCGCGCCACCCTGCGGACCGTCGCCGCCGCCCTGGCCGACGGGACGATCGGGCTGGACCCGGGCGCCGACCGGGACCGGGCCGAGAAGGCGCTCCTGGGCCTGCGGGGCGTCGGACCCTGGACCGCCGGCTACATCCGCATGCGGGCTCTGGGAGACCCCGACGTGCTGCTGACCGGCGATGTGGCCGTCCGGGCCGGGATGCGGCAGGCGGGCGCCGAGGCGGTGGACGCCGAGGCCTGGCGCCCCTGGCGCACGTACGCGATGCAGCACTTCTGGAACGCGACTGCGGACCGGCACCGCGTCGCGGCAGCACGACGTCCGAATCCCGCCAGCCGCATGGCCGCGAAACCCGCACAGTTGACGTATACGACGAAGAACACGGAAGGACCGTGACCATGACGCTCTACACCACGATCGACAGCCCGCTCGGCGAGCTGCTGCTGGTGGGCGAGAAGTCGGCCACCGCTCGGGGCGGCACCGCCCTCGCCTCGCTCTCGGTGCCGGGCCAGAAGGGCGGCGCGACGGTCCAGGACGGCTGGACGCGGGACGCGGAGGCCTTCACCACGATCGCCGCCGAACTGCGCGCGTACTTCGCGGGCAGCCGGACCGGCTTCGGCATCGAGCACGCGGCCGGCCGCGGCACCGACTTCCAGCGGCGCGTGTGGAAGGCCCTGGAGGCCATCCCGTACGGCACCACGCTCAGCTACGGCGAGATCGCAGCGCGGATCGGTGCCTCGCGCATGGCCGTGCGCTCGGTCGGCACCGCGATCGGCGCCAATCCGCTGCTGGTCGTACGCCCCTGCCACCGCGTGATCGGCGCGAGCGGCGCCCTGACCGGCTACTCGGGCGGCCTGGAGCGCAAGCGGCTGCTCCTGGACCTGGAGAACCACCACCAGGCGGCCTGACCGCCGGATCCCCCGGCGGACCCGCCCGCACCAGGAGAGCCACCCCATGAACACCTCCACGGACCACGCGTCCCCGCTGATCAGCGCCCACGACCTGGCCGCGTGCGGCGAGCCGCCCGGCCCGACCCCGCACACCGCCAGGGAACTCGCCGCACTGGTAGGCCTGTTGACGGGACACCGCAAGCCCGGGATCGAAACGGTCTCCGTGGGCCACAGCAGGGACGCCGCGTCCCGCGCCGCCGCCGACGCCTTCGCCACCGCGTGGGGCGCACTCGGCGGCACGGTCCTCACCACGGTGGACTGGCCCGAGACGGCCGCCTCCTGGCTGCGGCCGGCGACCCGGCTGACGAGGGGGCTCCCCGACGCCTGGGTGATGGCGGCGGCACTGCCCGGCTTCGCCCAACTGGCCCGTCGGCTGAGCCACTCCACCGACGGGGACCCGGCCCGCACCTATGCCTTCGCCTCCCTCCAGGACTCCCGGCTCCCGGCACTCGCGGGCCCCGGCACCGTGCACGGCCTGCGCGGCGCCACGGCGGACGGCGGCACCTGGGACGTACGTCACCGCTGGGTCACCTCCTACCCGCCGGGGCAGGTGGCGTCATGAGCGCCCTGATCCCGCGCCCCGCCATGGAAGTCGCCCCCGGCGCCTGGCACATACCGGGCTGGCTCACCCTCGCGCAGCAGCGCGAGCTGGTCACGGCGTGCCGCGCATGGGCCACCGGTCCCGTCCCCATCCGTCACACCCGGCTGCCGCGCGGCGGTGTCATGTCCGTTCGGACCGTTTGCGTCGGCTGGCACTGGCAGCCGTACAGGTACACCCGGACGGCGGACGACGTGAACGGCCGGCCGGTTGCCGAGTTCCCGGACTGGATGGTCCGGCTGGGCCGCCGCGCCCACCTGGAGGCGTACGGCGACGAGGCCTCCGCGCAGGGCTACGACCCGGACACCGCGCTGATCAACTTCTACGACGGACAGGCCCGGATGGGCATGCACCAGGACAAGGACGAGCGGTCGTCCGCCCCCGTCGTCTCCCTGTCCATCGGCGACTCCTGTGTCTTCCGCGTCGGCAACACCGAGACCCGCACCAAGCCGTACACCGACATCGAACTCTGCTCGGGCGACCTGTTCGTCCTCGGCGGCCCTTCGCGCTTCGCGTACCACGGGGTGCCCAAGATCCACGAGGGCACCGGTGACCCGGCCACCGGACTGAAATCGGGACGGCTGAACATCACGATGCGGGTCACCGGGCTCGCGTAGCCCGGGTGGTGACGGAGCCTTTGCCGTCTCCCCGGCCGGGGAGACGGCGTTGTCAGTGGGCGCCAGTAGGTTCAGTCGTGTTCCGCTGGTCCGGCGGGGACGACCCCTTAGTTGTGCATTGGAGATGGCGCGTTGTCGGATTGGGAGAGGTCGAGCACGGCACGGGTGATACCGCCCGCGCGACCGCGCAAGCTCGCCAAGGTTCCGTTCGTCGAGCTGGCCGACGGACGCCTGCAGGGTGTGGTGTCCAGCGGCTCGGACATCGGGCGGGTCTACGTGTCGTCCGTCGCCGCGGGGTCCTACGCGTTCGCCTGCAGCACCAACAACAACCGGCCCTGCGGCGGTGCGCGCGGATCGTTCTGCAACCACATCGGCGCCCTGGTCAACGAGGCGGTCCTTCAGTACGGCGCCCAGCGCGTCGTCCGGTATCTGAAGGTCGAGGTGCCGGAGGGGGACGCGGACGGGGCCGTGCTGGCTTCGGCCATGAGGAGCACCCGTCCGGAGATGGACACGACGAAGGCCGCCGCATCCGTCTTCAGCAGGTTCCTGCGCCACCTGGCCTATCTCGAACACGCCCCGGCCACACTGCCGTTGCCCGAGATGCAGTTCTTCCCGCCGACCAGGGCGGTGGCGTGATGCGCGCCGACCTGCTTGCCGAGCCCGTCGACGGACTGGACGAAGCCCTCGCGGCCGTCGACGCCTTCGACCGGGCTCTCGTCGCCGGCCTGCTCCGCCCCCAGCCGGCGGAGGCCGCCGGCCCGACGCGGCTCGCCGACGCCGTCGTGGGGACTCCGCTGGCCGCCCGGGTCGCCGAAGCGGCGGCGAAGGCGGCGGCCGGAGCAGCCGGTGAGGACCACTTCGTGGCCCTGGCCGGGGCGCGGACCGCGTTGCTCGGCTCCGTCCACGACGCGTTGCTGACCCGTGTCGAGGAGGCGGCCGGCCGTTCGCGTGGCATCGAGGCCGCACCCGCGGCCGGTGTGCGGCCGACGGAGAATCTGCTGACCGCAGCCCGTGCCTGGCTCTCCGATCTGGCGCGCTGCGGATGGCAGGGCATCGACCACGAGGTGGTGTCCGGGGCGGCCGAGGTCGTCTCCGCGATGCTTCCCGACCCGTCCCTGCGCCGCCTCGCGACCCTTCTGGACGGCTTCGCCGCCGAACTCGCGGCGTCCTGTCCCGGTGCGTCGATGGAGCGCTTCCCGGTACGCCGCTGGGCCGACCTCTGGTCGCGCGGGATGCTGCTGACGATGCCCGGCGCGGCCGGTGCGCCGGTCAGCGGGACCGCCGACGGGCGCCTGCTGCCCCTCGGCATCGACGTACAGGAGCACGCGACCGCCGCGCAGGCACAGGTGCACGCGGTGTTCGAGCCCGCGGACGGCTCCGCTTCCCGCCTCGTGCGCGCCAGTGTGTCGGTGCCGAAGCCCGACACGGTCGTCGGAGCCGGGATCTGGCAGCTGCTGCGCCCGCACATGTCGCTCCTCGCGGCTGCCGGCGAGGGCCGCTCCATGCACGTCACGGGTATGCCGGTCACCGCCGAGGGCGACCTCCTCTGGAGCGACGAGCACGCCCGCACGGGTGAGCCGGCCGAGGCGTTCGCCACCGCCCGCGTGGCCCTGCCCACCGCGACGGCCCCGGTGACCGCACCCCTGGACCGGCACCCGGCGCGCATCGCCGTCCCCGTCTTCCTCGAGGGCTACACCGCTCGGACGGATGATGACGGCGTACTGACCTTCACGGTCGCCGGGCTCGAACTGGTCGTCGACACCGACCGCATCCCGGCCGCCGGGCCGCTGACACCCGAGGCCGTCGCCAGGTCCGGCGCGTGCATCGCGCTCGTCCGCTGGGATGCCGGGGCGTTCGGCGTACAGCCGCTCGCCGTCGAGACCACGGTGCGCAAGAAGGTGACCTCGGTGCACGCGGGGGCGTGGGCCGGAGGGACGGCGGACAAGGCCGGGGTCAGGGCGGAGAAGGCCGCCACCGATGCCGCGAAGGTGCTGAGCGAGCGCGCGGGAAGGCTGCTGCGGAAATGACCGGACAGCAGAGTTCAGAGACGACCGGAGAGCCCTCGCACGACAACCGCCGCCAGGTCATGTACTGGCGCCTCCTCGCCCGGCTCTTCGACCACGAGGAGCAGGCGGCCCTGGAGTCGGCGAGCCTCGCCGTGGTGGAGGACATCGGGCTGCCTGCCAAGCTGCTGGACCCGCAGGCGTCGGTCGACTCCGTGGTGCAGCGCCATCCCGAGCTGGCCGCCGAGTTCGACGGACTGATGGTGCCGGACGCGGACGGGGAAGCCGCCGCGGAACCGGAGGAAGGGGCGTCGGACGACGACGCCCGCGACCGGGCCGCCGAGGTGCGGCGCGCCGCGCTCGTGTCGAAGGTGCTGCTGAACGTCTTCCACTCCCCGCCCGGCACCGTCACCGCGGGCCAGCTGTCCCGGTGGCAGTCCGACGCGGGCTGGCTGGAGCGCGCGCTCGGCTGCAGGCCCGGGGAACTGCGCGGCGGACGCGCCGGAGGGGCGGGCGTCAGCCCGACCGGTACGGGCGGCGGTGGCAGGACTCCCGATCTGAGCAGGCTCATCCCGGAGATCGGCCCGGAGCTCGGCTCCATCGAGGCCGGGCTCGTCAAGCGGATGCGGCTGCGCGAGGTGCTCGCCGACCCGCAGCTGGCCGGTCAGCTGACGCCGAGCATGTCGCTGATCGAACAGCTGCTGCGCGACAAGGACAACCTGTCCGGGGTGGCCCTGGCCAACGCCAAGGCGCTGATCCGCCGCTTCGTCGACGAGGTCGCGGAGGTACTGCGTACGCAGGTGGAGAAGTCGACCGTCGGCGCCCTGGACCGTTCGGTCCCGCCCAAGCGGGTGTTCCGCAACCTGGACCTCGACCGCACGATCTGGAAGAACCTCACCAACTGGGACCCCGAGGAGGAACGGCTCTACGTCGACCGCCTCTTCTACCGCCACACCACGCGAAAGACGACGCCCCAGCGGCTCATCGTGGTCGTCGACCAGTCGGGCTCGATGGTGGACTCGATGGTCAACTGCACCATCCTGGCCTCGATCTTCGCGGGCCTGCCCAAGGTGGACGTCCACCTCATCGCGTACGACACCCAGGCGCTCGACCTCACCCCATGGGTGCACGACCCGTTCGAGACCCTGCTGCGCACCAACCTCGGGGGCGGCACCGACGGCACGGTCGCCATGGCACTGACCCAGCCGAAGATCGCCGAGCCCCGCAACACGGTCGTGGTGTGGATCTCGGACTTCTACGAATGGCAGACCGAGCCGCTGTTCGAGAGCATGGCCGCCATCCACCGCTCCGGGGCCAAATTCATCCCGGTCGGCTCCGTGACCAGCTCCGGCCGCGCCAGCGTCAACCCGTGGTTCAGGGAGCGCTTCAAGGACCAGGGGACGCCGGTGCTCTCCGGCCACATCCGCAAGCTCGTCCACGAGCTCAAGACCTTCCTCACCTAGGCCGGGACCCCGGGCCGGGACCCCGGGCCGGAAGGCCCCGGAGAGCCCCCGCCCAGGTGCGGCCGAACCCCTAAAACTCAGAAAGGCTTACAGACATGTCCGACCTGTTGCGCGCCCCTGCCGAGATCAAGTACGCCGAGGAGCTCGACTGGCTGGAGTCGGTGGACGACGGCCCCAAGCCGTTCTCCTGGCGCCTGTCGCCGAAGATGGTCCGCCTGTTCATCCTGGGATCCGAGCGCGCCGACGGCCTCGACCGGGAGATCCCCCAGAAGTGGTACGGCGACCGCAGCTTCGTCGAGCGCTCCATCGTCACCCTGGCCTCGGACCGGGGCCTTCTGCTCATCGGCGACCCGGGCACGGGCAAGAGCTGGCTGGCCGAGCTGCTGTCGGCCGCCATCTCCCGTAACTCCACCCTCGTGGTGCAGGGCACGGCCGGCACCACCGAGGACCACATCAAGTACTCCTGGAACGTGTCCATGGTGATCTCCAAGGGCCAGTCGCGGGAGTCGATGATCCCCTCACCGATCATGACCGCGATGGAGACCGGGGCGATCGGCCGCTTCGAGGAGCTCACCCGCTCCACCAGCGACGTCCAGGACGCGCTGATCTCCATCCTGTCGGAGAAGTACATCTCGGTCCCGGAGATGGACAGCGACAACATCGTCTTCGCCAAGCCGGGCTTCTCCGTCATCGCCACGGCCAACAGCCGCGACCGCGGTGTCAACGACCTGTCCTCCGCGCTGAAGCGCCGCTTCAACTTCGTCCGCATCCCCGTGGTGACGAACAAGAAGAGCGAGGCGGAGATCGTCCGCTTCCGCACCGAGGAACTGCTGCGCCGCCATCAGATCGAGCTGGACGTGCCGCCGACCCTCCTCGACGTACTGCTGCAGAGCTTCGCCGACCTGCGGGCATCCGCCGCCGCGGCCGGCAGCGACGACGAGAAGCTGGAGTCCGCGCTGTCGAGCGCCGAGCAGATCGGTGTACTGGAGGACGCCATCCTGCACAGCAACTTCTTCGGCGAACGCGCGCTGACCGCCCGCACCCTCGCCTCCTCGCTCGTCGGATCGCTGGCGCGGCGCGAACCCGAGGACCTGGCCATCCTCAACAAGTACCTGCACGGCGTCGTCGAGCCGCGCAGCAAGGAGGAGGGCGGCAGCTGGCCGGAGTTCCTGGAGGGCGGCCGCGACGCGATCGCCACTCTGTCATGAGTGCCCTGAGCGAGGGGACGCCCTTCGAGGCGCTGCGGGGGCAACTGCAGGATGCCGCGACGGAGTTCGCAGACGGCCCGGACGCCCTCCAGGGCATCCTCCTCGGCATCGTCGACGACGTCGACCGCGCCGTACGCGAGCCTCTGGAGATCTTCCCCGTCTGCCACCACTCGCCCGCGTCGGCGGTCGCGATGGCACGGCGGCTGCGGGAGAAGCAGCCGAAGGTGGTGTATCTGGAGCTGTGCGAGGACATGGCGCCCCTGCTGTCGGAGCTCCGCAACTGCCGGCTGCCCGTGGCCGTCCAGGCGTTCGCGAGCGAGGTCAAGGGCTTCCCCGCGGAATGGGCACCCCTGTCGGTCGTGGCCCCGATCACCGAGGCGTCGGCCGAATACCAGGCCATCGCCTACGCGCTGGACACCCCGGGCGTCGAGCTGGTCCTTGTGGACCGGTCCTCCGACCACGTGTTCCAGTGGCAGGCGGGCGAGAAGGAGCCCGCAGGCCCGGACGACCGGCCGGCGGAGGAGGAGGCGGCGCTGCACGGCGACGCCGTCGGCGTGGAGATCGGCGACCTGCGGCCCCGCTTCGCCGAACTCGAGGAGCACCTGCTGCACCACGGCCGCGTGCGGCACTGGTCGGAGTGGTGGCACCAGTACGTCGAGCTGCCGCTCGGCGACAGCGACCACGACACCTACCGCCAGGTCATGCTCCTCATCGGCAGCCTGTTCCGCCGTCTGGCCCCCGGGGACATGGGCCGGGTCCGGGTGGACGAGGACCGGGAGCGCTACATGTGGACCCGGATGCGTGAGCACCTCGCCGCGACGGGCACCGATCCCGAGGACTGTCTCTATGTCTGCGGCGCGTTCCACGCGTCGAGCCGGGTCGAGGAGTTCGGTGTCGGCGGCAGCGACACCTTCGAGATCACCCCACCGAGCGAGAGCACCTGGCGGCACGGCCTGATCCCGTCCAGCCATGCGGCGATCGAGGCACAGTTCGGCCTGGCCGCCGGTTCCGTGTCGATCGCCGCCACCCAGTGGGCGAAGAACCTCAAGCGCACCCGGGTGCAGCCGTTCCGGCTCGCGGGCCAGGCGGGCGCCAAGAAGACGGCGAAGCCGAGGAAGACCGCCGCACCGGCTGTCCCCGTAGCGCCGGGAGCACCCTCCGACAAGCTCTCAGGCTTCCTGCAGAGCCCGCCCGCCCTCGACCGGCTGGACGAGGCGGAACTCCTCGGCTGGTCCGTGGAGATCGTGCGCTCCGCCCGCCGTAACGGCTACCTCGCCTCCACCGCCGACGCCATCGCCGTGTTCGAGACGTCGATCCTGCTGGCCGGCATGCGGGACCGGGCCAGGCCCACCCCGTACGACTTCCAGGACGCGGCGGTCACCTGCATCGAGAAGGAGACCGTGCCGGGCAGGCGCGACGTCCGCCGCCTCGTGGAGATCCTGATGGGTGGCGACAGGATCGGCCAGGTCGGCTACGACGCGCTGCCACCGCTGGCCCGCGACGTGCACGACCGCCTCGCCCCGCTGGATCTCAAGCTCCAGCAGCGCGGAGTCCAGCGGGCCCTGCTCGACCTGACCTCCCAGCCGGAACTGCGGCAGTGTTCCGACGTGCTGTGGATGCTGCGCCACCTGATGCCGCACGGTGCCGCACGGCCGATCATGGGCGAGCGGGAGCTCGGCAAGCAGTCGGTGCAGGAGTCCTGGGACCTGGCGCTGGGCACACATCAGCGGGCGCTCATCGAGCTCGGTTACGAGGGCGTCAGCATCGAGCAGGTCCTGGAGCAGCGCCTGCGCCGTGCCGCGTACGCCCCGAACGCCACCACGGCTCAGGTCCTCGGGGCCGTCGAGGACGCCGTGCTGTATCTGCGCAGCGGGCGCCTGGCCGACGAGCTGGGCACCCGCGCCCTGGAGGTGCTGGCCACCGAGCGCAGCGTCGACGGGGCGCCGGAGGTCCTGCGCAGGGTGCGCCGGCTCCTGGCGTACTACCGGATCAGCCGGCCGGTGCTGCCGTCGTGGATCGAGTCCTTCGCCAAGACGGGGTACGCGCACTACTGCACGCTCCTGCCGACGGCGTTCACTGACGAGGACGCGACCGTACGTCAGGTCGCCGCGATGCTGGGATTCCTCTTCAGCATGGAGAGCCTGGCCCTGTCGCTCGGCTGCGACCGGACCCAGCTGGATCTGGCCTTCGCCCAGTCGCACCCCCAGGAGCCCTCCAGGGTGGCGCTGCTGTGGGCGGCCCAGGTGCAGCTCGGGCAGCTCTCCCGCGCCGAGCTGAGGGAGCGGTGCGACGGACTGCTGGCCAATCCGCTGGTGGTGCCCGCCTATCCGCGGTACCTCAGCGGATTCCTGCACGCCCTGGAGCCGGTGCCGCAGCTGGCCGACTTCGTCGTGGAAGCGGTCTCGAACGCGTTCGCGCGGTTGCCGGATCCGGTGCTGCTGCCCTGGCTGCCGACACTGATCACCACCCTGCGGTCCGAGGGTGCAGACCTGGCCCCGTTGCTGATCCGTGAGGCCGGACGCGTCTTTCCCGGCCGTCTCGCGGCACTGGATGCCTGGGTCCCGCCGTGGCAGGCCGCCCCGGGCCCGGGAGCGCAGGCCGTGCCGGCGGTGACCGGCGGCGGCAGTGCCCGCCGTGCCGCACTGCTCGGGGCCCACCCGGAGACGTGCGACAGCGTGGCGGAGCTGCTGGGCTGCGAGGGCACATGGGATGCGGAGACACCGGAGCCTTCGGGCGCGGTACTCGTCGGCCGCCACCCGGAGACGGCGGCGGCGGTGGAACTGCTGCTGACGGGAGGCTGACGAGCCGGACCGGGAGACACGGCTCCGTGATCGACCGCTGGCAGGCCCGCACACCGGTGCC